>NZ_JXUW01000005.1 GCF_000949255.1 Ferrimicrobium acidiphilum DSM 19497
AAAACCAGCTCCGCGCTCGCTACGGCGTGCATCTGGGCGCCACCCTGGCAAGCAGCCAGGAGCAAAGGGAGCACGTCTTTTACCGGTCGCACACCCAGACAAGGTGCTCTATCATGCACCCTCGAACTGTAAGAGCTGTGGACGCGATCTCAGGGACGCAGACATCATCGACACTGAGGCCCGCCAGGTCTTTGACCTGCCTCCTATGGCACCTGAGGTGATCGAGCACCGGGTACAAAGGCGTCGCTGTAGGTGTGGAACCTTGAGCGTCGCTAGCTTTCCCCCAGAGGCTAAGGCGCCTACCTGTTATGGACCTCGGGTACGAGCGCTCGCAGTGTCACTGGTGATCGGCCAACACTTACCCTATGCTCGCACAGCAGAGGTGCTCAGGGACATGCTCGCAACACCGGTGTCGACCGGAGCTATCTGTGCTATGGTCGCTGAAGCCTCCAAGAGAGTGGAACCATTCATAGAGACGCTGCGAGAGGGACTCAGTCGAGCCAAGGTCGTGCATTTCGACGAGACGGGCGCTCGAGTAAGGGGCAAGCTCTGGTGGGTACATGGTGCCTCTAGCGAGTCGCTCACCTTGTACTTCGTGCACCCGAGACGAGGCATCTTAGCGATGGACGCGATGGATGTGCTACCAGGGTTCACCGGTGTCGCTCAACACGATGGTTGGAAGCCCTACCTACGCTACGAAGATGCAACGCACGCTCTCTGCAATGCTCATCACCTTCGAGAGCTCGAGTACGTGTCTAGCCAGATGGGTCAGGGGTGGGCAAGCGAGATGGCAGGGTTGCTCCTCGAGATCAAAGCAGCGGTGGGTCGGGCCTCTGACAAGGGCAAGGTCGCCCTCGATCCCCGTCTCCTCGGGCGCTACCTGGCCCGCTATGACCGCATCGTCGCTGCGGGCTTCGCCGCTAACCCTTTGCCCGAGCGAGTGTCGGGCAAGAGGGGACGCAGAGCCAAGTCCAAGGCTGCCAACCTGCTCGAGCGCCTCGATCGCTACCGCAGTGAGGTTCTGCGTTTTGGGACCAACTTCGCAGTGGACTTCGACAATAACTTGAGTGAGCGTGACGTTCGTATGCTCAAGTTACAGAACAAGATCTCAGGTGGTTGGCGATCCGAGGAAGGGGCTCAAGCTTGGGTTCGAGTACGCTCTTACCTCTCCACTGCGAGAAAGCAGGGCCACAACGCAACGGAGGTCCTAACCCAGCTCTTTGGGGGACACTGTTGGATGCCGACGCTTCCCGGTCCGTGAACGTCTACGAGAGCGATGCCTGATAGTCGCGCACCGTGGCAACTAGGCATGCCCCGATCTGCAAGGTGGCCTGGGCGACCACTTCGAGGGCCCTATTGCGTCGATCGAATGAGATCTTCGGCCCGAAGCGTTCAGAATGTAGCGCGGATGCGAGCTCCGTACAAAAGACGAGGACGTTAAAACCCATCCTTTTGCGCTCGGGTGCCTCGAGAGGGGTGGTCCCCAGCAAATCATTGGCCAGTTTGGCCCAGATAAGCAGCACCTCAGCGTGGGCTTCGATCATCGAAGGGTGCGAGGTCGATGCCTCCTCCTCGAGCGCCATGACCAAAGTGACCGGACCGTCTGCGAAATAGACGGGTCCTCTCCCGCGCAGCCAGGTCGGTGACTCAGCCAACGCCTCTTCGGGTGGAGGCAGCATCAGGGCGTGGTGAGCACACCGAAGCATAACCGTGCCGCTAGCCTCTGGCCTCTTCGTCTTGCTCATTGCCATCATGGTACCATCACCAGCTGCTAAGTGGTTGAGGGACCTGAATGGTTACAATCCGACAAGGATAACGCTCATCTCACCAGAGAATGACCAAGATGATCGAGACGTGACAATCTCTTTACGTCATAGATACGTAAGTGTTACTGAATCAGCTCGGTCTCGTTGGGAAGCACTTCAGCGAGAGCCTGATCGAAGGTTGCGAGCAGACAACCCCGACTAGTGGCAAGTGCCGCGAGGTAGGCGTCGGTGACCTGCCTATGGCCAACGACATGTCGGAGGTCCGCTGCCGTGTACGAGATTGAATCCGGCCAAAAAGCGCATCGCGGTGAACCGTAGAGGACTGATAAGGCTCCCACCGCGGTGGTGTAACTCTCGCCCACCCGGACAAGGAATCGGACAAGGGCGCCCTCCACGATCGGACAAAGCGCAATCGCATCGACTTCGGCTGCCCATCGCACCGCTGTGTCGTGGTGCTCGTGATCGGAGATCACGAGAGCGATCAGCGCGTTGGCATCCAGCAGATAGGTGACGCTCATTCGTCGTCCAGCGCGTTAGCCACCTCCGCAGCAGTGATTTGCCGACCAAGCGTGATCACCGGAAAGCCGCTCGTCGGATCGGTGGTTATCTCCAGAGACTCACCGAGCGCCGCAAGACCGCGCACCGTCAGGTCCGCCACCACGGTCGAAAGGGACTGATGACGCTCCAAGGCGAGCTCTCGAGCGCGCCGATGAACGGCAGGTGGCAAATCAACCGTAGTTCTCATGACTACATCATAACAGCATCACCCATGATGCTGACCGACGTTGTTCCACGGAGTGCTCGACCCGCTGAGTGAAAATCAATCTGTACATCTAGGGTATGCCGACGGCAACCCGCTGGTATCGTAGTCACGCCCCATCATGAGGGAATGAGTAGAATTGGTGGGCCTCATGGTCGAATGTACAGGACTTCGCCGGTCGTTCTGGTACCGGAGACCAATGCAGAGAGGCACTCTTTGACAATCGGTGGCCCAATGGCTTCGTCTAACTAAAGATGTGCAGGTAGCGCTTACTACACCCGACCAACCAAGCAACTCATGCACGCCTCATTCAGTCACATAACGTCGTTGGCTTACAGGCACAGCAATGCACCACAATCAGGCTGAGCATACGTACATGGTTCATGGCAATCCACCACGACACCGAGTCCAAGAAGGAGATCCGCGGAGTGGAGTTAGCCCCAAAGATCGGGGTGCGCTACACGAGGGTGTGGTATTTGTTTCGCCGATTCCACGTCGTCATGAGCCGGCGTCAACGAGGAGTATCTACTCAATGGCGAGTTCGATGTATACGACATGCTCGCGGGCGGAGCATGTCCTGAGGGGACTGAGACACCAAACCCGCAAAAGCTGCTGCCTCATCGCGGTGAGTCTCGATGAGCGCGCGTATCCAAAGTAGATGTGGGCCCACACCCGCTGACGGCTATGGTAGGTCACTAGTTCTGCCTCGTCCAATCGCAGTTGAGACCCCGACCAGGCGTTTGTGGTAGAGTCTTTCAGCCCACCGACCCGGGCCAGTCTTCCCCGTGATTGGCGTCAACTTCCCAAGCGACCCACTATCCAAGCGAGTACGCGAGAATCGAGCGCACCGAACTCCTTGGGGGAGTTACCCTGACAGCAGTGATTGTCCCAACCACAAACTACTGGGTTGAGTTATTCAACTACTGCTTCGATCCTCCCGATACTGATCGCTCTGCAACAATTTCGAGCCTGTCCACAAGAAGCGGGAAATACTACTGCCCCGACCATCAATTGCGAACAATCGGTTCGGGCCGCTGTTGGGCCCACCCCATGCGGATGCTAGACGCCGACAGCAGCTAGTGCGTATTCGATATCGGCCCAAAGGTCGGCGGTCGACTCAAGCCCTACGCTAAGCCGAACGAGTCCACTCGGGAGCCGCTCCTCGCCACTGTACTTCGAACGCCGCTCGGCAAGGCTCTCCACTCCTCCTAGCGAGGTTGCATGATGGAATACGCGTAGCTCGCTCACGAATCGATCAGCTCGCTCAGCCGAATCGAGAATGAGCGACAACAGCGCTCCACCAGCGCTCTGCTGGCGGCCAGGTCCTACAAGAAGCCCATCAAAGCCTGGATAACGGACGGCGTCTTGGCCCAATCGAGTCACGAGCGAGCCCGCAAGCTCAGACGCCGAATCGGATGCGTGCTTTACACGTACTCCAAGTGTCTTTGCACCGCGGTAACACAGGTAGGCCTCAACCGGGCCCATCACCGACCCTACCACTGCGCGAACCTCGAAGAGTCGTTCGGCGAGGGCCTCATCCGCGACCACCACCAACCCAGCGAGGACATCCGAATGGCCGGAGATAAACTTGGTCGCCGAATGTACGACGATATCAGCCCCGAGGCTCAACGGATTCTGCAGGATTGGGGTAGCGACGGTGTTGTCCACCGCGAGCAGCGCACCGTGATCATGGCAGGCTTGGGCGATCCCAGCGATGTCGTAGGTGACGAGGAGAGGGTTAGACGGTGATTCAAGCATGAGAACATCGCCCTCTTCGAGTCCGGTGATCTCCGTCGGCGTATGCAACAAGGCTTCTGTTACGTAGCTGCACTGCGCAAGATGGTTCTTGACCATAAAGTCGGCCAGATCCCGAGAACCCACGTAGGTGTCCTCCGAGATCACCAACCTACCAGCGGTCAACAGCGATGAGGCAAACATAGCCGCCTGGCCAGAGGCGAACGACACCGCGGTGCCACCCTCGAGTTCGCCGATCAGCGTCTCGAGCGCCTCCCATGTGGAGTTGGAATACCTACCATAGACGACACGCTGCCCCTCATAGTAGGTAGCATTGAGCGAAACCGCCGGATTCGGACCGTGCAAACGATCCTCCACCACTGGGAGTTGCAACTTTGTAAAGATATCCATCTATCCCCATCGCTAAGGAGCCTAGGAAGTGGGTTTCGAAATTTCCTCGATATTGACATCTTTGAACGAGATGACTCGCACTCTCTCGACGAATCGGACTGGGCGATACATATCCCATACCCATGCGTCTTCGAGTACTACATCGACAAAATTGACACCCTCTTGCTGCTTCGGCTCGACCTGCACTTCATTCGCCAAGTAAAAACGGCGCTCCGTCTCTACTACGAACTTAAACAGGGGAAGCACTGCCTTATATTCCTGGTAGAGAGCAAGCTCTACCTCGGTCTCAAAGCGCTCGAGATCCTCGGAGCTCATGCCAACCAAAGCCTCGGGCAGCGAGAGCTCGATGTCATCGCTTCTCTTTGATCTTTGCCTTCTTACCAATTCGATCACGCAAGTAATATAGCTTGGCACGTCGTACGTCACCGCGAGTGATGACCTCGATCTTTGCGATTATCGGGGAGTGAATCGGGAAGATGCGCTCGACACCAACACTGAAGCTGACCTTGCGAACCGTAAAGGTCTCTCCGAGACCAGACCCGTTCCTGGCAATGACAGCACCCTGGAAGACCTGGATACGTTCTCTGGAGCCCTCAACGACACGAACGTGGATCTTGAGGGTATCGCCTGGGGCGAAGTCAGGGATGTCCGTCTTCAAGGACTCCTGGTCTAGCATGTCGGTCGGCTTCATCGCTCGAAACGCTCCTTGTCAATAGTTTGCAACAGTTCATCATACCCGTAGCGATGAAGTAGCTCGACCTCTTCGGCCGAGATCCCACCACGAGCCTGAATCAGGTCTGGGCGTAGCTCCAGCGTACGCACCAGTCGTTGCGAGTGTCGCCAACGTGCGATCTCCGCATGGTCCCCCGAAAGAAGCACCTGGGGAACCTCGCGGCCATCAATCACTCGCGGACGGGTGTATTGAGGATACTCAAGCAGTCGATCGGAGGCGAAGGACTCCTCTCTCGGACTCTCCTCATTACCAAGTACCCCAGCGAGCAACCGTGCCGTCGCCTCGACGACGACTAGAGCTGCCAACTCACCGCCGGCGAGGACAAAATCACCGATCGAAAGCAGACGATCACAGCGTTGTTCGATGCGAGCATCGAAACCCTCGTAGCGTCCACAGATCAATGTGAACCCCTCTAAGGTGCTCAACTCCTCTGCGTCGGCTTGGCTAAACGTCGATCCAATCGGGGAAAGCCCGATTACCGGTTGTACGATCCTGGGCTCCTCCGCCAGCACGCGCAGTACCGGCTCTGGCATCATCAACATCCCTGGACCGCCGCCATAGGGAGCGTCATCAATAGAGCGCCTGGGATCATCGGTATAAGCGCGCAGATCCACAACGTCGACAGTCAACAACTCGCGCTCTCTAGCACGAGCGAGCAACGACGAGGTCAGATACTGCTCAATCATCTGTGGGAAGATGGTCATTACGGTCACCCGCAGTGTCATAGTTCGAACAATCCTTCGGGGGCGTCGATCACTACGCGATCATCGAGAACCTCGACGATAAAGAGTGTGGGAACAAGCGCCTCGTTCTCGAGTACCATCAGTTCGCTCGCAGGGTTCGCCTGAACCGCCACTACCCGTCCATGATCGACCGAGTGTTGATCGACGAGCAACTTCCCGATGAGCTGGCCCACCAGGGTGACAGGGGGTTCATCTAGTGGCTCTGCATATAGCGTCATCCCTGAGAAGCGCTTCGCGTCTTCCATTGAGTAGACGCCCTCAAGCCTGACCAACAATCGATCTCCGATTGGACGCAGCCCTGCTACAGTCACCTGCTGGCCGAGTTTTGTAGTGAGCGTAAGCCCTGGTCGAACCCGATCAGGGACATCACTTAATGGTCGTAGGTAGAGCTCGCCGGCCAATCCATGGCTTCGTCCGAGCTGAGCTACCTCAACCTTGCCGACGTGGTCGGTCGTCTCGTCGTGGTCCACCACGCCTACCACCACCATTGCCGCCGCGCGATGGGCGTCCACGCCCGCCGCCAGGGCGACCATCGGAGAATTCAACCTGCGCACTCAAACCAGAACGTTGAGCAGCAGCTCCAACGATGGTGCGAATCGCAGTAGCCGTTCTTCCGCCGCGGCCAATAACCTTGCCGAGCTCACCTTGTGGGACGGTAACGGTTACCTTGATCTCACCGTCATGAGCTCCGGTGGCGTGACGAACCGTGATCTGGTCCTTGCCACCACGTACGAGCGAGCGCGAAAGATAGCCAACCAACGAGCTAATGTGCTCACCGGACTGGCTGACCGATCCAGTGGACTCGTCAACCTCCGGAGCGTTCACTTCAGCGTCGTCTGCGTCGGACTCTACTCCGTCGCTGACCTGGTTCTCATCAGATGTCTCTTCGTACTCACTCACTGCTCACCCTCTTTACCTGCCAGCTCTAGAAGCTTTGAGACCCGCTCGGTAGCGGTTGCACCCTTATCGATCCAGCGCTTGGCGGCGTCGACATCGACGTGGAACTTGGACGGCTCGTTTCGCGGAGAGTACCAACCGATAATCTCGAGAAACCGACCATCGCGAGCGACTCTGGAATCAGCGACAACGATGCGATAATGCGGTTGCTTCTTCTTACCGGTGCGAGCTAGGCGCAACTTGACTGCCACAGAACTTCTCCTCAACAAACTTAGTTAACGTTGTAAACGATCAACCTCTAAAGTGTAGGCGCTCACGAGCGCCTACCTGCGCTTCTTACGCTTGCTCTTCGCGCGACTACGCGTCGCCGATGGCGGACCAACTCCCATCTGACGCATCATCTTATTCATATCGCGGAACTGCTTGAGCAACGTATTGACCTGTAACTGGGTGGTGCCTGATCCAGATGCGATCCGCGCCCGCCGGGAGACATCGATGATAGAAGGGTTTTTACGCTCCGCCTTGGTCATCGAGGAGACGATCGCCTCGATCCGACTTATCTCACCCTCATCGATATCTTGGTTCTTGAGCTCCTTTGGAACCCCAGGCAACATCGACAAGACACCCTTTAAAGGCCCCATCTTGCGAACCTGTCGAAGCTGCTCGAGAAAATCCTCGAGATCGAAATGCCCAGTTCGAAGGCGATCTGCACCCTTCTTGGCGACATCCTCATCCATGGTGTCTTGGGCCCGCTCGATAAGGCTTAAGACATCCCCCATCCCGAGTATCCGCGATGCCATCCGATCGGGATAGAAGGGTTCAAAATCCTCAAGCTTCTCGCCAACGGAGGCGAAGGCGATCGGCTTGCCTACCACCTCCTTCACCGATAGCGCGGCACCACCACGGGCATCGCCATCGAGCTTGGTGAGGATAACCGCAGAGAGCTCAAGACGTTCATCAAAGGCGCGGGCGGTCACAACAGCATCTTGGCCAATCATCGCATCCACGACCAGGAACCGGAGGTGCGCCTGCGTAGCCTTTTGGATCTCACTGACCTCATTCATGAGCGCATCATCAATAGCCAGCCGGCCAGCGGTATCGATGATCACCACATCTCTAGCGAGCCGTCTTGCCTCGGCGACGCCCTTGGTTGCTACCTCGACCGGAGTAGTCGGTTCACTAAAGACAGGTACACCCGCCTGTTCGCCGAGGATCTCAAGCTGACGCACTGCACCTGGACGTGCAAGGTCAGCGGCGATCAGGTACGGGGACCGGCCTTGGCGCCGAAGCAGCAGAGCGAGTTTGGCCGCCGCCGTCGTCTTACCCGAACCTTGAAGACCTGCCAACAGCAAGATCGTCGGTGGAGTGGAGGCGAACCGGATACGGTAGGTATCCTGTCCCAACACATCGATGAGTTCATTATGAACCGCCTTGACCACCTGTTGTCCAGGGGTCAAAGAAGGTGAGGCCATAGCACCGACGGCCGCGACCCCAACCCGTTCGCTGATCAGGTTAACGACACCGATATTGACGTCAGCCTCGAGTAGGGCACGCCGAATCTCGGCTAGAGCTTCGTCAACATCAGCCTGGGTAAGCCGAGTCTTGCCGCGTATCCGCGACAGCGCGCCTTCGAGGCGTTCTCCAAGTGTCTCAAACATCCGACTCTTCTCCTATCAGTGCCCCAACAAAGGCCTGCGGATCGAACGGGGCCAGATCCAAGAGCCCCTCTCCAAGCCCCACCAGCTTAATCGGGATACCAAACTGGGACTCGATAGCGAGTGCTACCCCACCCTTGGCACTCCCGTCAAGCTTGGTCAGCACTATGCCGGTCACCTCGGCTGCACCATGGAATACTTCAGCCTGGCGTAGTCCATTCTGTCCGGTAGTCGCGTCTATCACCAGTAGCACCTCGGTGACCTCCCCAGAAGACTTTGCCGCAACCCTACGGATCTTCTTCAACTCCTCCATCAGGTTGGTCTTGGTCTGTAGACGACCGGCGGTGTCACATAGAACCACGTCACTCCCGACAGCTCGAGCATGCTCGATAGCATCGAAGATCACCGAGGCCGGATCGGCGCCGGACTGGCCCGACACTACCTCGACCCCGGTCAGCGACGCCCAGACTCCCACCTGCTCGGTGGCCGCCGCTCGGAAGGTATCGCCTGCGGCGATCATCACCGAACGCCCTGAGGATGTGAGCAGGCTCGCGACCTTGCCTATGGTGGTCGTCTTGCCAGTACCATTCACGCCGACTACCAAGATCACACTTGGCTTTGTAGTAACAGAGAACTGAAGCTCCCTAGATTCCTGTAAAAACTTGGACTCCAACAACTCCGTTAACTCCTGCCGCAGCGCGAGCGCTGTCGGACTTTTGCCGAGCTTACCCTTAAGATCGGTCACGAGTTCAGCCGCCAGGCCAGGACCCATGTCAGAGAGTATCAACGTCTCCTCGAGGCGAGTCCACTCGCCAGCTTCGATACCGGCATCGCTCGAACGTAGACGCGAGAACAGAGTGGCGAACGGACCACGCGAACGGGTTAGAGAGGATGTCATCGAGACGGGTTGCGTAGGTGCAGTGGGGACGCGATCAGGAGTCTCGCGAGCATCCTCCTCCTCTTCGGCGAGTCGATCCTCATCGGCTGGGGCCTCGGGCGCTAGTGAGTCGGTAACAGCCGTTGAGCTGTGCTGATCGGAGGGTCGTTCCTCTACCTCAGGAGCGCTATTACCATCAATCGCGCTCGTTTTACCCTTGTCAATTCGCTGTCGATTCGCGCCAGCACGGGTGCGTACGAGCGCCAGCCCAAAACCAAGAATGACAAAGAGGACAACAACTATAAGCAATGATTCCATTGCCACTCATCGTAGAGTCTGAATCTCCCTTCTTGGCCACAAGCCCCCGATTTCAACACCACGAACCGCCCCGACTTTCGCGGAGACTCCTGATCTACAGAGAACAGGGCCTTGAGAGTAATTTCGGAGCTCCTCCCTGGAGGCAAGCGGATTCGGATAGCTGGGATCGCCGAGGGGATCGTCAATCACCTAGGGTCTCCTCGATTCCGCAACCAAAGCGGGTACGAGATCCATTTTCTTCTCGGAGCAATGACCCCGTGAGGCGACACAAGATCATTCCTGACGCCTGTACTACTCTTCCCTAGAGCTGCAACTCCGCTGACAGGGCCTTGGAGTGCAGCTCCGCTGACAGGGCTAGTACATATGTGTTCCGGGAGTTGCACCAACGTCAGGATCCATCCACGTTCAGCCGTGAACAGAACGGACACCGATCATCAGTGGAGCTTAAACGAACGGTCCGATACTGAAGAAAAGATTGCCCACCGCCAAGCATGCCTCCTCCACTGTCTCGATTCCTTCCAGGCCGGCGACCATCGATCATCAACTGAGCGGAGAGATGGCTGACTATGTAGCAATAGCTCAAGAAGATGCCACCAACGCAGCAGCTCAGTCATCCTACTTGTTTGCTGTAACGGCTACGATATTCACCTATTCGCCGTTCCTGCTACGATCGGTTTCACAGGAGCTGAGATTCTTGGTTGGCTTGGGGTGGTGGGTCCTAGGTGCTCTTGGAATTACCGCCGTTGGATCGTCGCTACTTTTCGGTCTCCTTTGGAGGAGGCTTCGCCACTTACACAACGGATACCATTTTCGATACAAGAGACACGCTGTCGTGGACGAGAGGCATGGATATTGACCACGCCCACGATATCTTAACGGTTTAGTTGGACAGACTAGGTTCCGCATGACATCCTCCCCGTCCGTAATGGCGGGGAGGATGTCACAAAGGTATTGCGGCGACAGTGACGACAAGCCTTACGGGTGGCAACGTCGCAGCTAACGCGGAGGCACAGGAGGGCTGAACAACTCGAAAAGTAAGAATTTAGAGCGCGGAGGTAGTTGGACGTGCGGGTATGCCTCTTCTAGCGCTGTCATAGCCTCTGCAACGTTGTTGAATCCAGTAAGAGGCCAGAGGGCCTTTAGATCATCTTCATCGCCTCCGATCCGGCTGGCGAATGCCTTGAGCAAGAATAGGTATCGCGGAGACGCGACTCGAACGGTTAACCATTCACTCTCAAAGAAAACATTAGCTTCAGGGTCATCACCAGGAAGAAACCCCTTGACACCATCATTGAGCCACGACTCCGGGATTCCACGAGTGTCGGCGATCTCTCTCGCAATTTGGTAGACAATTGTCTTTGGCTCGAAGACCGCATCAAGATCGCGTGTCAGTCGTCGCGGTGAATAACACAAGCTCATGGCGGAGCCTCCCACCAAGAATATCTCCGCTTTCGTGTTCCGTGCTTCGAGCGCAACCGACAATTCGTTGAGCAGTTCTACAACTTGTTCCCGATCGAAATAGATATCTTCAGACATGGGCCAATGCCGAACGTGGGAGGAATACACCTCGACAGGCAAATGCTGCCGGCGTATCGACAAAGCAGAGTGGTCTCAGACTCGGCGTATCGGTCGCGAACCACCACTTGTCGTCTACAGATCGCTCGGGGTTAAGAGCCCAGTGTGGGACTTTCATTCCGTGATGGAAGGCAAGGTGCTCGGCAAGTCCAGCAAGCATCGCATCGAACGCCCTACTCCCGGTGCTGCGCGGCTCGATGTAGAGCATTTCATGCCTGACGTGATCGTTTGCATCCTCAAAGTCGATACAGAACTGCTTGACACCACGGACAGCTTCAGGCCAGCCGTACCGATCCAACGCCACTACGATGGCACCTGCAAGGTCATCCATTGTCACCCCCCCCAGTTTACCAGGGATGGCCATACCGTAATCCTCACCTGTTCCGACGACGAGCCCAAAACTTGGGCGAAGTACACACCTCCATAAGCACATGTGCGCAGTGAACGCCGTGAAATCCTCCCCGCCCTACGGACGGGGGTTCTTAGGCTGCTCACGCAGTTTCGGCTGGTTGACGCTTTACTGGGTCGCTGTGCTTGTTCGCGTGCGATGTCCCTCCACGTCCTGTGACCGCAAGCCTTGCGGCAATGATATTCTTAGCTGCATTCACGTCTGCGTTATCGGTGTAGCCACACGCTTGGCAACAGAAGATGCTTGGTTCTTGCGGTTCTTCTGTTCTGTGTGACCACACTTAGAACAACGTAGGCTCGTGTATGCGGGGTTGATAGCGATGATTTCTACTGGTGTTATGGCATTGATAGCTTTGTCAGTAAGCCGTTGGCGGAACAAGCCCCAGCCCTGTTCAAGAATTGACCTGTTAAGTCCGGACTTTGCCTTAACGTTCTTGCCAGGCTTGTCTTTCGTTCCTTTGGCTGACTTGGTCATGTTTTTGATCTTTAGTGCCTCTAGTGAGATTAAGTCGTAGTCGCGCACCAGATCGGTTGTGGTCTTTTCGATCCAGTCCTTACGTCGGTCTACTTCTTTGGCTGCGAGCTTAGCTATGGCTAGCTTGGTTGCCTTGTAGCGGTTGGAGCCTTTGACTTGTCTGGCGAGTTTTCTCTGTAAGCGCCTCCTGCGTTGGCGCTGTCCTTTAGTCAGCAACTTCGGTGCTTTCAGGGATTTGCCTTCCGATGTAGCAACCGTAATCGCGATGCCCATATCTATACCGACGACGGACCCTGTTGATTGGCGCTCCATCTGTGGAGCTAGACGTGTGAAACTAACAAACCATCTACCAGAACGATCTGAGGTGACGCGGGCAGATGATGCAGTTTCGATGTCGCTCCATTCGCGAGTGACGCGGAATTTGACCCACCCGCACTTAGGAACGAATACCTGACCCCATTTACGATTAATACGCCTAACAGACAGATCTCGTACAGCAAAACCTTCGTTTACACCAGCCTTGCGCCAAGTCGGACGTCCAAAGTGGTCTGGTCTCTTCCACCAGTTTTGAAACGCCTGGTTTAGGTCCCGAAGAGCTTGCTGCTGAACTGCGGCGGAACCTTCCTTAAGCCATGTCTCTTTACGAGCTTCGGCTAGTTCGTGAGCTTGGGTGTGATAGGTAATCTTTTGTGACCGTTCGCGTCTCCATGAGTTGCGCTGTTCGAGAGCGATATTCCATACAGAGCGAGCATCTGAGCAGTGACGCGCAAGAACAGGCAATTCCTGTTCTCTTGGGTATAGTCGCTCACGAATGCTCATGCTTATAGTGTTGGTCGAGGGTCTAACAGACTTGACTTTGGGATGTAATCGAGGTCGCTCGATCCCGCCCTTAGAGACGGGGTTTGCGATCATGCTTGGTCAATGTCCAAGGAGTGATAACGTCGACACTCTTTGCGGCCGCCATCAACCGTGGGAGCAGTTGTCCGAGAGCACCACATGCGGGATCCTCTACAGTACCGCGCGCAAACAGCACCACCAGTTGCGCAACACCACCGTCAGGTTTTCGCCGAAGGATCCGACCAAGCCGCTGGATGAGCTGACGCTCTGAACCCGATGCGGTCGCGATGATCGCCAAACCTACCTCAGGGATGTCGATTCCTTCGTCGAGCAAGCGAGGCGCCACCAATGCCTCGACTTCACCGCGTCCAAACCGCTCCAGCTGCTCGCGTCGGAGCACGTTACCAACTCCTGAGTGTAAGAATGCAGCCCTCACCCTATGTTGGAGAAGTGTGCTTGCTGCCATCTCGGCCGAAGCGATGCTCTGGCTGAAGACAAGGCAACGCCGGGCCTCATGAATCAGGGTCGCGAGCTGCCCTAGAACTGCAAACTTGGAGGATAGTCCATCGAGAAAGCTCCTCCGTTGAAACAGTGTTTGTTGTAACTTCAGAGCGGTGTCTTCGATCCCAGGCGACCTGGTACTATAAGCGCCACCGGTGGCCTTGATGAGTATGGGTAGAAAATCATCCCGTGGGATCGGACGACCAAACTGGGCCATGAACGCTCGAATCAAGCCTCCGATCACCCCACTGATATCATCATAGATCGTGCGCTCATCATCGGACATGGTGACCGGCACGAGGGAGAGGCGAAAGGGAGCGACAACCTCATCACGGACAGCCATATCGTGAGAGTAGCGGTAGATCACTGGGCCAAAGTAAGGAACCAAGTAGCGAAGATGCCCACTGTCGGGTCGTGCGATGGTGGCGCTTATCCCGAGACGATAGCCAAAGCGTTCATCGAGAATCCGAATATTGGCAGGCGTTGCACAGCGGTGAACCTCATCTACAACCAAGAGGTCCGCTCCATGACGAACGGCAAAGTTTGCGTCTCTGGCAGAGTTCATCACGGAAACCACGATCTCCGGTTCGCTATAGATCCGTCGAGTCCGATCACGTAGGGCCGCAACGACATGTTGCCCTGCAAAAGCCGCCTGGAGTTGGAACAGCCATTGTCCCTCAAGTTCAATGGTTGGAACGACGACGAGGGCGCGCCCACCTTGAGCGACGATCTCTCGGATCGCGTGCAGCGCCACCAAACTCTTCCCCGCTCCGGTGACGGCTTCGATCAGACCACGCGAACCAGCCGCGTGCCATGCCTCCAACGCTTCACGCTGCCAACCGAACATCGAGGGGAATCCCTCGAGGTCGAGCGATGCGTCTGCTGGTATCGCATGGGAGCGATGCGGACAATGGCCAGTAAGTGACCACGCCTCTGAGCCAACTGCGCAGGGTTCAAACAGATCCTCATCCCCAAGCACCGCGAGGAGCGCATCGTGCGTGGGTTGCGCTGACACGAGTGATCTAGAGAGCGCCTCACCAAGTTCATCGATGGTACAGCATCCCTCGCTAGCCAGGATCAGTGCGACGACATCCGAGAGCATGCGATCTCACTCACCAAGGCGAGGTGGGTTCGTCCTCCGCTTGAATCGACTCACGAAGATCAACCTTTACGTCCGTTGACAGCGTGAAAGGGGTATAGCTTGGATCGAGATAGATCAGATCCCACTCGTTGATCCAAGATCGCACATACTGACGCATCCTGTTGGATGGGAGACGTTCGATACCGTGCACATCGGGTGGATCCCATTGGAGCGCCTCCCCGTGCAATGCTTTGATCGCACGGTAGGTGACATCAAGCTCTTCATTCGTCGGGGGTTCCAGCCGTATCTGATGATCACGCAGGAGTTCCATGCCTCGTTTTGCCAACTCGAGGAGTTGGGGCGAACCCTGTGCCATTGCCGCCAGGCGCACCGGAATTTTCTCCAGATCATTCCGCGCAACCAAGACCTCGCTCTCGAAGTCGTCTACGGTTGTGAGCACGGTGGTTACGGGAGCCTGAGGATCGTGGCTCGCCCCCTGCAACCATTGAGCGAGCTCTGCATACGCTCGACCACGTTGGAGTAGAGAGTACCTTCCGATCAACTCCACCTCATCGAGAAGAATGACCCAACCCGAGTAGCCTGCCGCCCCGATGAGTCGCGAGACGAATGACAATCGATCTCGACATAGAACATCTTCTCGCGTCGAGCGGATGTTGTACTCGCTCAACCAACCGGCTTCACGCAGTCGTCGACGGATCTCTGCGACAGCGAATTGATCGCCAGCCCAGAACTGGAGAATCTTATCGACGAACTCCTCATCACCACCTGCAAACTGCTCAAACATTCGCAGAGTCGACGTCAAGCGATGATCAACAAAGCTCCCGTCCGTCGCCAGCCATCGGTATAGCTGGGCAAAGCGGAGCGAGTCTGTTTGGAGTCCAGTAGCAATCTCGGTGATCGCCGACCCCGGTCTGCCGGGTACGCGCGCATCATTTATCGCAGCCCGATAGACAGCTGCGAGGTTGTAGAGGGGCGTCTCCTTAGAGATGACGACTCGTGACACAACAAAGTTCTGCTGAAGGGCTCGCTGGGCTAGGTACTCCAGGAGGTGGCTCTTGCCACTGCCAAAGCCACCCGAGATGAGCAGGCCCGCCGAGGCGCGATCCGTCGGCTCCCAGTTCGCCCGCCGAGCTGTCAACTCCAGATTTGCTAGGTACTTGTCTACCACCTGTGCCTGCATCGTGCCCAGATGGAGCACGCTCTCTCGATTCGGCACTCCTGCGCGCAGCGCCTCCAACGCACGCAGCGCTGTCACAGTCCTCCGTTGTACATCACCTGGATCCAGAAGCGTCATGACACATCTCCGTTTACTATTGAGAAAGTCGAAAACTCCTCGTGAGCTTCTCCCAGTCGAATCAATGCACCGAATGGATTGTCACGAGTCTCATCTCGGATCTCATCGTAGATTCTGAGCTTGAGGGCCTGGTAGAGATCCAAGCCGCGCGTGCGATCACTGACGAACTCCGGCGGCAGACAGACGATCGTCGCCATGTGCCCAAACTCATCGGTGTTGTCGATGAGTTGACGCAAGGATTCGTAAGCGTCGACGATCGCGGCCTTCGTATACCTGAGCGATAGATCAGTCGCGTCACGGAACCGCGGCAGGAAGAACTGCTGGAGATCGAGGGTGAGCAACAGCCCAGAGTAACCATTCTTGATCAACCACTGAACCAACGAGAACAACATAGATCGAGCATTCGCTCGGGTGATGCGGCGAAAGATTCGCGTATTACGCAACAGTGAGATCTGGCTCAGTTCGCCTTGGAGCCACGCCCTTATCGCATCTGCCTCAGCGTCGGTTACCTGTCCAGTCTTGAACTCAAACTGGCACAGACGGATCATGGCAATCCGGAACTCCTGCACCATCGCATAGTCCTTGAAGATATCTGACTGAAAACCACGGTTGACATCGCGGAGCAGTTCGCGAGCATCATACCCATAGTGCTGGGCGAGCTCTGCGAGAGAGATACGTTGGTTCTCGGCGGGTACGCCATATCCCAACGAGTGGCAGACCCGATTCACCGTCGTCCTAGCGAGCTGATCCCAGTCAAGGGTGCGGGCGATCGCAGAGAAGAGCTGGTCTATCATCTGTACTTTGGTTTTCGCTGCATCGATAGTGACGCTCACCATGCCAGCCTGTCGTGCCATCTCCCCCAGAGACGCCTCGATCCGACCGAGGCTCGTCGGTTCACCGATGCAGAACTTGACGGTGGCGCCACCCTCAGGGATGTAGCTCCGGAAGTAATGAGTCTGAAGAAAATCGCAGTAGCGATCAGTATCAATCATTGGCGTCCTCGAATGCAATCGTCGAATAGATCTTGACCTGGCCACCCTTTGCTACCGTCTCCAACAGACCACCACTACGGGTCGACGCACTTGCGGCAAAGCGTAGAATTCGACCATCTTTTGTCTCGATGCAACCACTCTGATCGAGGAGGTAGACATCACGCGCAAACTCTTGTTTCGAGTAGGCACGCGAACCATTGAGCAGCGTGAGGATTGAGTACAGGTGGATCAGTTTGACATGAGAACCCGGGCGCCCTCCCCGATGGGCTATCCACAAATCGTATACCGAGGCGAGTGCCTCGAGGAAAGGCTCTGGTCGGAAACGCGAACGCCGCTGACTATTGGCGCGCAGCTGTGCGACGACTCGGCTGGGGCGAACCTCGCGTACCCGCTTGCGATCGATGGTGATCGCCAGATCCCCTGGGAGTATTTGGAGTACCGAAGGGTAGCACAAGAGTCTCGAATCGGACTCGACCATCGGGAGATGGGCAGCAGCGGCCAACTCCATGAGCTCCCGTTGATAACCGCCAGACTCCATCCACGATGAAAGATCGTAATCGGCGCTCTTTAGCAGCTCACTGGTCATGCGTTGGAGGTCAGTCAGTCGTTCATGAACAGCAGTGATCGCCGCGATAAGTTCGCCCTGGTTGCCACTTGCACTCGCTCGTTGAGCCTTCCGAGCCGCAGCCAAAGCTGTCTGGGTCTCCTTTACCATGGTCGCGATCTCGCGATCGAGGTGGTCAAGTTGACTTTCATAGCCAGTTTCCATCTGCTCTGCTTCAATCACGCTTTCCGCCCTTCTCCATAGCTCCGCCAGAGACCAACTGGGTGGTACCCACGACCAACCCTGTCAGATGGTCAGCTGATCCCTCTTTCGGATCCGCACACCCATCGCTAGCTGCCACCTTAGTCAATGATCCCAGTCGGACCCATTCGCTGCGCTCTAGGCTATCACCAAGCCTGCATTCACTCCTGCATTGGAGAGCTTTCGTAAGCCATGGCAGATTGTGCGCAGCCTCGGCACCAAGTAGTCCTCGTAAGCAAAGGCGTGAAGCTTCCTGGGTTTTGCGGAGACCCCGGGACGCTTCAATGTCTACCACTTGACAATTCGTCCAAGTGTGCACGAGTATTGCGTCCCGACTAATGGGTAGTTTCAATCGCATGAGACGACTACCAACCATGGCAAGCGAGAGACTCAGGCGAAAGTGCCGACAAGAGACTGGGTCACCTGTTCAGATTCAGGAAAATCAAACAATGATGTGACTGCTTCCTGGTGGGCGAAGGAGTCGCTGAAGCGCCTTCTATCCCTATGGTTACCAAGAACTCGCCAAAGATCACCTCGATACTAACATCGGTGACTTCGCCGACAAGGAGCGACCAGCAGAGATCGAGCTACTCAGGAGACGACTGCGTGCCTGGCACGATGAGATCCTGGCACGATGAGATCCTGGCCCAATAGAGACAACAGGACTTACCGCATTCGTGACGAATCGGCCGACGGAATCGATGAACGGCCCCAAAAACCAAATTACGGCTCGGATGACGAACTTTGCGAACTCCAGTATCCGAGCGCTCCTGATGGTTGAAAACCCAGGCTGGTCACTCCGCTCCAAGCTAGCGTCAGCTCCTTCAATCCATGGAGTTCTCCTTTCGCAGGCGAGACCTCTTGCGGAATCGAATATCTCTGATGAGCTTGTGTCTCCTCCCACCCATCGATAGGTTTTGAATCTTGTGCCCAGCGAATTGATCATTCTCCCTTGCTGAGCGCCGCTGCAAGATAGTCGGCTTACCGATTCTCGCTCGATTCTCGTCGCTGATTACCGCTTATCGCCTAAGACCCAGCAAAGATCTCCCTGGGGTAGGAGAAGTCACGAGGTGCTCTTGGAGGAGATGATAGAGCGACCCAGATTTCAGCAGCGTAGAACAGAATGCAGCAGTAGCGGTGAGATCCGCCAAACTATTCTTCCACCTCCATTGGGTAGCTTTCATCTGCGAGCCCATCGCGGAGGTGATCCGAGCCCTCGGGGTCAAATGATTCAAAATCACCCTATGGCAGGGCGAGTTCATCCACATGAATCTCAATACAACCGAACATCGGATGTTCTCACGATCCTGGCGAACTCACCACTCAGGTTAGTCAGGCTCATCGCGTGAATATCTTCTGCTAAGTGTCGATCACCATCTGGACCCGTACGGTCAAAGGTCCAAGTGGCATCACGCACAAGCCACGGGTCAAAACCGAGGTTGCCCGCCATGCGTGTAGTCGTCTCAACGCAATGATTAGTAGTGGCGCCACATATCACAAGAGTATTGATTCCTACTTCACGTAATCGAGTCTCAAGATCGGTACCGATGAAGGCACTGTTGACCCGTTTTACCAGGACCGGCTCACCAACTCTTTCCTTTGCCTCCTCCTTTGGAGAGAATCCAATCCCTTCCGGTCGGAAATAGGAGCTGGCATCGGTACCTGCGTGCCGAATGTGGAAAATAGCGGCGCCTTCCGCTCGAAACAGGGCCAGCAAGCCAGCTATCTTGTCGATAGCATCTGGGTTGTTGCGACCTACTCCGCTGTCCTCAATCGCATCAAAGCCCCGCTGTACATCGATGACCAGCAATGCGGTCGCACTTCGCATCAACTTGGGCTCGGTCTGCACGTTCACTCAAGCTACTTTACCCAGTGAATCGACGCCCCTTGACACCCCAGCTGGATCCACCAAAATACGAGATCTGCGATACCCCGACGTACTCCCCTCCGCTGCCCATCAAAGCTGGTGTGTTAAAATTAAGAGGCCAGCTAGTCGAGGATATTCATGAGCTACCCAACAGGTAGGTTGTGAAACTACTCACGATACGTCCTTCTGTTTCCCATCTTCGTAGCGTCATGGGATGAACCTTAGAGTTCCTGTGCTGCCACTCCAATGGGAACTAACCTCATCGCATAGATATTACAGTCAACTAGTCTGAAACGTACTTAGATTAGAGGCAGCAGTAGTGTGCCCATCTCCGTTCACCTCGTGGTTGCAGCCATAGCCTTTCCTGGGCTGCCCACTTGGTGATCAGCTGGACGGGCAAACATGAGATCTCCCAGTTCTCGCGCATCAAGGTTCGGCGCGTGCTCAGGTTTTTTGACACCCACGGTTCGGCGGTGTCACACAATAACGTCGCCGTCGCTATTGTCTTCCACTTGTCATGACAGTGTCACCACCCTGGACTAACCCCATTTCGGGGCTCAATAGCTGGCCCGTACGTAGTGCTACCGACGCTTGGCCACGCCCTTACAGGTCGCCGACGCACGGCTTGCGAGCACCGTGGTGCGCTAGACCTTCGGCGTAGGACTCTTTCATCCCCGCTCCAATACCGGTTCATCAGAGAGCGCCGGAAGACCTCGTCCGTGAGGGCGGGGATGGATAGGCGCATACTGAGCTGGATATCTCCACATCAGTCAAAACTGTCAGACCCTCAAGCGATAATATAAGTATGAGTATTCGTGAGCGCCTGTACCCAGGAGAACAGGAACTACCTGTTCTTGCGCGTCACTCGCTATGTATGGAATATCGCTCTCGAACAGCGCAATTTGCGGAGACGCGAGCGATTACAAAAGATCACCTACAACACCCAAGCTCACGAACTCTCCGAAGCTCGCAAGGAAAGCTGGCTCAAGGAAGGTTCTGCCGCAGTCCAACAACAGGCTCTTCGAGACCTAAACCAAGCGTTTCAAAACTGGTGTAACAGACCAGACCACTTTGGACGTCCGACTTGGCACAAGGCTGGCATCAATGAAGGCTTTGCTGTACGAGATCTGTCTGTTAGACGCATTAACCGTAAATGGGGTCAGGTATTCGTCCCTAAGTGCGGGTGGGTCAAATTTCGCGTCACTCGTGAATGGAGTGACATAGAAACAGCATCGTCTGCCAGAGTCACTCTAGATCGTTCTGGCAGATGGTTCGTTAGTTTCACACGTCTAGCTCCACAGATGGAGCGCAAGTCAACTGGCGCTATTGTCGGTATCGACATGGGTGTCACTCATACGGTGGCTACGTCTAACGGTGAGTTTCTCGATATGCCAGAACTTCTCACCAAAGGAGAGCATCAACGCAAGAGACGCTTACAGAGGAGGCTCGCCAGGCAAGTCAAAGGCTCCAACCGCTACAAGGCAACCAAGCTAGCCATAGCTAAGCTCGCAGCCAAAGAAGTAGACCGACGTAAAGACTGGATCGAGTGGACCACAACCGATCTGGTGCGCGACTATGACTTGATCTCACTAGAGACACTAAAGATTAAAAACATGACCAAGTCAGCCAAAGGAACCAAAGACAAGCCTGGCAAGAACGTTAAGGCAAAGTCCGGACTTAACAGGTCAATTCTCGAACAGGGCTGGGGCTTGTTCTGCCAACGGCTTACTGACAAGGCTACCAATGCTGTAACACCAGTAGAAATCATCGCTATCAATCCCGCATACACGAGCCTGCATTGTTCTGAGTGTGGTTACACGGACAAGAAGAATCGCGATAGTCAAGCTCGCTTCCACTGTCTATCGCGTGGCTATACGGATAACGCAGACGTGAATGCGGCCAAGAATATCATTGCCGCAGGGCTTGTGGTCCAAGAGCGTGGAGGACAATCGCACATTGTGTCTACCAAGACACAACACAGCGACCCAGCGAAGCGCACCACCACTCCTAAAGCTGCGTAAGCAGCTTGGGAAGCCCCGTCTGTAAGGTCGGGGAGGATGTCACAACTCTCGAGACGATCCCGATCCCGATCCCGATCCCGAGGCCGAGCTGTGAGCGACGGCAGATCGTTGATACCTGACAGGTGTGTTGGCATAGACGATCGAGGGTGACATGGTGCGTTGCGATCTGAGTGGGCGGCCCTCAGCAATGGATCATGTGATGGAGAATGATGAGTTGGGCGATCGCGAGGGGGGCTGAACGTTCGGTGGAGCTGATCCGCCCGAGGCTCGCCGGTATATCGCCACCGAGGCCGATCTTCTCCCACAGCTTCTCTTCGACCAACCTGCTAGCGGCTTCGGGTGCATGACCGTGGATGTGGAGAGCGTCAACGGGCTTGCCATCCTGGTCCCTGATCAGTTTGATATGTGCAGCATCGCGTGTAGCTGGTGTCAAGATGTCGTGGAGATCGGGTTGTGGGACGGTCGGACGTAGCAGGATCGTCGCGCTCAGGGAGCTACGGCCCTCGACCGGGGCGAAGGAGATGACCAGATCGGCATGAGCGCGCTGCGGACGGATATACTTCTCGGACTCGGGTTCGCGTTGTTCCAGGTCGCTTAACACCTGCTCCGTCGTGTATCCACGTTTTGTGGTGTCGCGAGCGATTTTCCAAGCCCTACGGACGGTCTCGGGTGGATCGAGGTAGGCGGTGACGTCGAAGGTGGCACGTGAGAGCTTCGACCAAAGTGGGAACAGCCCCTCGACGATCACAATTTCACTGGGTATGAAGAGCTCTGGGCGACCGAGCGTTCCGTCGGCATGGTGATACTTCGGCTTCAGGATAGGTTGTCCGAGGATGAGGAGCTGAAGGTGCTGCTCCATGATTTCAAGATAGTTACACTCTGGATTCAGCGGCGTGAACGGAAGGTTCTTGCGCTCTTTCCGGTCGTAGCGGTGGTAGTCGTCGGTGCAAAATGACGAGATACGATGCGTGCCGATTGCCTCTACCAGTCCCTTGGTGAGGGTAGTCTTGCCCGACGCAGAATCTCCGGCGATCGCGAACATTGCAACTCGTTCAGGGTGGGGCTCAGTGGCGGTGAGCTTCTGGATGGCTGCTATTCGGTGGGGCATCGGTTCTCCTTTGTCGTGTTAGCGGTAGTCGATCGTACTGTCAAAGGGTCCGCAGACCGTCGGAGCTTATGGAACCAGACGGCGGACGACGCCATAGCGTCCCTCTTGGATCCAAAGACTCTCGAGTTCACTGAACTCGCCCACGGTTCGGGGCGGTCCCAGGGGATTTGCGCCGGTTATCGAGGTCGCAACCACGATGGAGCTTGGGTGTGCTAAATCGCTAGCGTCGAAGCAGCGCGTCGCATAATCAGGGTAATCCGCGGCGACGAGTGCAGCTTCTGTGTCACTCTGCGGTGCACACCTCGCCAGCATCTGACCTGAGAGTGCAAGCGTTGCGGCGGCGGAGATCACGCCCTCAGGAGTGCCTCCGATGCCCCAAAGCATGACAGTAGCGGGATCCCCCTTAAGAACGCGCAAACTTGCCATCACATCGCCGTCAGGTATCTCGATCACCGGCACTCCATGCGCCCGCAAGTCCGCGATCACCGCGGCGTGTCGTGGCTTGGCTAGGATAACGACACTAGTTTCACCAACACCCAATCCAAGCCGACTGGCTACGCGTTTGATGTTCTCAAGGAGTGGCCGATTCAGGTCAATGACCCCGGCGGCACGCTCACCGACGATCAGTTTCTCGAGGTAGTAGCCCGGAAGGCTTCGAAATCCTCCCGATTGAGCAGCGGCGATCACCGAGATTGCCCCCTCCCGGCCACTGGCGGCGAAGTTCGTCCCTTCTAGCGGGTCTACAGCGAGATCGATGTCAATGGTGCCGGTACCAAGGCGTTCACCAACATAGAGCATGGGGGCATGATCCTTTTCTCCCTCGCCGACGATCACGGTGGCCGATACCGGCAGGCGACTGAGTTCGGCTCGCATCGCGGTGACCGCCGCTTGATCAGCGCGATCTTTGTCACCGAGTCCAACTTCGTCAAGTGCTGCGCAGGCGGCTGCCTCGGTCGCCCGGAGTAAATCGGACACCAGGTGAGACGGATGTCCAAGCCTATAGGAGTCCACGACAAGGTCAAGGGCGGCATCTGCTACTTTTTCGGCGGTGAAGCCGAAATGGGCGGCAACATCGTCAACTGGAGCAGAGGTGCCAAAATGATCTACACCATAGAGGCGATCCCCAGGACTGAGAAAGGCGTGCCACCCGGTTCCGACTGAGGCCTCCACCACGAGGCGCGGGACTCCCGTGGGGGCAAGGGCATCTCGCTCTCTCGGCTCAATGGCAAGGAAGCGCTCACGCCATGGCACCGAAATGACTCTGGCCCAGACATCATCCTCTTCCTTCAAGATCTTGGCCACCTCGATCGCGAGCGCTACCTCCGATCCTGATGCGAGAAGGATGATCTCAGGGCTTGAGGGCGTATCGTAGACCACGCGCGCACCGATATCGGTGAGCCAGGTTGGCGACGGCGTTGGGGGCAGCTGTGGCAACGGTTGACGAGTAAGTGCCAGAATCGTTGGACGAGAGCGATCGCTGAGGGCGAGTTCCCAGCTCGCATAGGTTTCGAAGGCGTCAGCGGGCCGCAGGACATTCGTATTTGGGATGATCCGAAGTGCCTCGAGCTGCTCGATAGGTTGGTGCGTTGGACCATCCTCTCCCACCGCAAAGGAGTCGTGGGAGAATAGATAGATGACGCCAAGGCCCATGATGGCACTCAACCGAAGGGCTGGTCGGAGGTAGTCAGAAAAGACGAGGAAAGTCGAGACGTAGGGGGTGTAACCAGAGAGGGCGAGTCCGTTGGCGATCGCGGCCATTGCGTGTTCACGAATGCCGAAATGGATCGTTGACCCGGTGAAGTCGTTGGGTGCGAGCGCCTTGAGGCCTACGTTTAGACCGGTTGATTCGGCTAGGTCAGCCGAGCCACCGATGAGAGCCGTACTCTGAGCTGCCTGGTGAGCAAGGAACGTCGCCGATGCTGCGCGCGTCGCCACTGGTGAGGTAGGTAGCTCCAAAGTTGACCTACGGTTGCCGTGAACGAGGGGCGGGGATGGCGGATCGAACCGCGCGCCATAGGTTTGAGTCCACGTCTTGTGCGACTCTTGCTTGGCCACGATCTGCTCAGCCAGATAGGATCTGACATCCTCGGGAACAAGGAACGCGGGCTCGACAGGCCAACCGTAGGCGGCCTTGGTAGCAGTGATCTCCTCCGCTCCGAGCGGGGCCCCATGGGCCTTGGAGGTGTTCTGCTTCGTTGGAGCACCGCGCCCGATGATCGTGGGTGCGATGACGAGGCTCGGACGATCGTGATCGGCAATGGCTTCGCGGTATGCTCGCTCGATTTCGTCGACGTCTTCGGTGTCCGCAATGGTAATGACCTGCCAGCCATAACTCGTGAAGCGGGCGACGGGATCATCGGTGCAGGATTGGTGACGCGGTCCATCGATGGTGATGTCGTTGGAGTCGTAGGTTACGATAAGCCGGTCGAGGTGCAGATGGCCCGCGAGCGACGCGGCCTCGTGGCTGATCCCCTCCATGAGGTCCCCGTCTGAGGCGAGGACATATGTGTGGTGATCGATCGCCCCATGGCTGTTCTCACGCATCTTTGCTTCACCGATTGCCATGCCGACGGCGGTTGCAACACCCTGGCCAAGAGGGCCCGTGGTGGTCTCGACGCCCGGAGTGAGACCATACTCGGGATGCCCTGGGGTCCTTGACCCCAGTTGGCGAAAGCGCGCGAGCTCTGTGATTCCGACGTCGTAGCCGAAGAGGTGCATTAGAGCGTAGAGCAGGGCTGACCCGTGGCCAGCGGAGAGTATGAACCGATCGCGGTTCGGCCAGGTTGGGTCCTTGGGGTCAAAGTTCAAAATACGTGAGAACAGCGTGTAGCCGATCGGAGCGAGTCCAAGCGGTAGTCCGGGGTGCCCAGAGCGAGCCGCCTCGACCTGATCGATGGAGAGCATGCGGACGGTGGTGATACATCGTTGATCAAGAGAGTTCATGTGGAGGCTCCTTGGGGTACGCGAACAGATCGTAACATCGTCAGGTTCAGGCTGGTTACCTTGGGATGGTTGTGCTGAGACAACCGGGCCAGGTAGAGAGTGACGCAAGCGTCAATCGGGCCTTTTGGTTGGGTGGAGATTGCTGGCGATGCAAGGATTCTCGCATCAACGTCCCAGACGTTGGTACCTCCAAAACTTCGTCGATTGTGCACGTTGACACCGCTTGATCCAATACCGCCTGCGATACAAAGTTGATCCGACTGCGTTCGGCTTCGGGTTACGCGAGGCATGGGCGGGTACATTCCTTTCCTTCGCTGATGTCACTCAACCGCGAAAATGCAAAGAGTGCTGTCTTGGATCCGCTTTCATCGTGCACCACAACCCCCCTGGATCGCAAACGTCATCCCAACCTAGTGGACGATCTCGAGTCGACTCCTCCCCAACATGGGTGATGGAGAGGGTGAGTTGGGACTATGTTCCCGGGCTGGACGAAGGTCGCTCGATTGCGCTGCTCACCACGCCTCCTCGTCGCAGCTATCATGATTCCGTCGACGCACCATCCTCGATGACGGCTGGCGTGACTGGGACTCGTAGGCGTACTAGGGTCCCCTCCCCAGGGCTCGAAAAGAGCTCTAGATTGCCACCGATGATTCGTGCTCGCTCACGCATACCGCCGATCCCGATGGTAGTGGTCGGTGTCGCGAGGTCGAATCCATCTCCTCTGTCCCGAATGACCACCACCAGATCACCACCGATCGTCGCCAGCCGAAGTTCGCACCTGGCGGTCCCTGCGTGCTTCCATGCATTGTTGAGAGCCTCTTGAATGATGCGAAGGGTGGCCAACGCTCGTGTGGCTTCGAGCGTGTTGACGAGCATGTTCGTTCGATCCTCGACCGCGACGGTGAAGTCGGGGTACGAGTTGGCCAAGGTGTCGACGGCCTCGAGAAAGCCGAACTCATCGAGCACCTGTCGCGCTGAGTCCTGGATGAGGTGGCGCATTGCTTGGGTGCTGGCACGCAGGAGATCGGATGCTACCCGCAGATCTCTCGCCTCGTTCTCGTCGAGGCCTCTGGCCGCCTTGACGGCTTCAAGCCGATAGTACGCAGCGTGGACCTGTTGGAGAACGCCATCGTGAAGGTCGAGTTGGATGCGGCGGCGCTCCGCCTCCTGGGCGTCAATGAGCTGTTGAGCAAACCCCTCTAGGGCTCGTTCATGTGCCGCCAATTTATCGACCAAGATAGCATGGTCGAAGGCACCGGCCAGGAAACTCGCCACTGTCGTCAAGACCTCCTGGTGGTGATCGAGATCCACGTCGTCGCGTTGCCAATGGACATTGAGGACACCCACCACGGTCCCACTGGGATTGAGCATTGGCACCGAGATCAACGTGCGAAATCGTTCTCCTTGGAGCTCGGGGAGGTATCTATACCGATGATCACTCCACTTGTCAGGCACAACCGCGACCTGGCCAGTCTGAGCAACCCAGCCAGCGATTCCGTCACCGAGACCTAGCGAGACACGACGACGATAGGTGTCAAAGGGCGGGGTGGCGCCGACCAATTCTATGCGAGTCGCCTCGTAGTTGACCAGATGAACAAAGCAGACACTGGCCCCAACGGCCTCAACAACGAGTTGGGCTGATCGAGCAGCCAGTCGATCGAGCTGCAGGCTCTCGGCGAGCACGCCGGCAAGCTTACGATAGAGTATGAGCTCCTCAGGTTCAAGGATCATCGGAAGGTGACATCCCTCAACGCGACCGCCACCGCTTCGGCACGGGACTTGACCTTGAGTTTTCGGTAGATCGAGGAGAGGTGACTTTTGACAGTCTCTTCACCGAGGAAAAGGTTCTGAGCGATCGACTTCGTCGACATTCCCTTGACGATAAGCTCGAGGATCTCACTCTCGCGATGGGTCAACCCGAGATGTGCTCCAGGCCAAAACTCACCGAGCTGTAGCCGTGCGGCGAGCAGCGCGACGCGACCAGCGATCGATGGGTCGATAGTGATTTCGCCCTCCATCACACGGGTCAAAAGACCTACCAGTTCGGTGCTCGTTGCCTGTTTGAGAATGTAGCCTCTAGCGCCTCCACGCAGAGCACGGAACAGGTACGCCTCATCATCGTAGGCGGTGTAGAACACGACCGGCGTCTCGATTCCTGCCCCCACGACCTGTTCGAGGAGTTCAAAACCGGACCCAATCTTGAGACGAGCATCGGTGAGGATAAGATCAGGAGACTGCTCGGCCAAGATCTGCATCGCTTCGGGCACCGTCTTGACGGCAGCCGACACCTCCACCTCATCAGCATGGCTGCGCAGCATTGCACGCACACCGTCGATGATGACTTCGTGATCATCGACCAATAGGAGCCTGATGATCGACATCAGCGTCGCCTGAGTCCGCGCCATTGCATCGGTATGCCCACTAACACGGATCCTCGCCCGTCGCCTGAGCCCCTTCGTCGGTGTCGCAGAGCCACCAAGCGAGCTGCCCGTGCTTGAGCCCCGGCGCTAATGACCCGGTTGGACCGTGCGATGTTTGCAATGGATTCCACGATAACCAGACTCTCCCGGTGTGCTATGGTGGCCAAAGCTTAGACGCTGGCAAGCGGCACCAGCGCTGCCTGACTGCAGTGGCTGGGATTTGGACATCCTTCTGCCAAACGGCGGTAGACAAACTCTCAAAGCGTGACCAAGTCACGTGGTTCAAGCGCCGCGGCGGTGTCGACTACCCGTGACATCAGGCTTGCCTGAGTAAGTTCGCGGTCCTGACCTGAACTGGCCCAGACTTTGAGCGGGGTGTCCTGGAGCGCACGGCCGAACGAGAAGGTAAGCGGCCAGGGTAGTGGGTCCATGGCGTGCATCGCAGCCAGGTTTGTGGTGGCGGCCTCGTCGGATTGACCGCCGGACAGGAGGGCAATTCCCGCCACCGAGGCTGGTACGGTGTCGCGATAGCACGCGATGGTGGCCTGCGCGATCTCCTCGGGAGTAGCTGCAGGGCCAGCATCTCCAGGCGTGACCATGGAGGGCTTGAGTATCATGCCGGTAAGTGTGACGTCGAAGGAGCGGAGTTGCTCAAAGACCGCCGTCAAGACGGTCCGCGTGACCGCTATGTTGGTGTCGAGGTCGTGCGTCCCCTCCATGAGTACCTCTGGTTCGACGATCGGCACGAGCCCGAACTCTTGACAGAGCCTGGCGTAGCGCGCCAGCGCGTGGGCGTTGCTCGCGATGCAAATCGGGCTTGGTTGGCCGACGTCGATGCGCAGGACGGCGCGCCATTTGGCAAAACGGGCACCCTTGTCGTAGTAGCGTTCCAAACGGGGCCCAAGGTTATCCAGACCCTCGGTCACGAGTTCGCCATCGGTGCCGGCGAGAGGTTTGGCGCCGGTGTCAACCTTGATTCCGCATAGGAGCCCCAGGCGGGCCAGGTAGTCAGGGAAGGCCTCATCGGATGTAAAGGTCCTCTGGTTGAAGGTTTCGTCGTAGAGGATAGCTCCTGAGACGAAGGCAGGCAGTCCGGGCGTGCTGACGAGCGTTTCACGCCAGGCACGCCGCGACTGCTCGTTCGATTCTATTCCGAGCGCCGTGAAGCGCTTGGTGAGGGTCGGGCTACTTTCATCAGCCGCGAGGATCCCTTTCGGGTGCTCGACCAATGCACGAGCGTTGTCGACGAGTTCATTGATGGCGGTCAAGCGGTTGGCCATGGATCCTCCTGTTTGGAACTTTGCTCCAACTTAGGTTGGATGATTCGATCGCTTAGTCACCCAAAATGTGGGGTTGTGGGGTGAAATCAACCTCACCCGAGGCTTGGAGATAGCGTGCCAGGTCGATGATCGCGCTGGTGGGTGGTTCCCCGCTTCTCACCCCGAGACACCAGCTACGGCGCTGGGGTAGCGGTGGCACATTCAGTGAGACGAGTTCACCGGTCTCCAACTCGTGAGCCACCGACTCGGTGGAGATGACGGCGATGCCTAGGCCGAGCTCGACGAGGCGCTTCATAGCCAGATTCGATCCGACGGCAAGGGTGGGGGGTGTGATCGCGAGTTCACTAATCAGCTCTTCGGCCGATGCTCGGGTGCCTGAGCCGGGCTCTCGCACGAGCCAGGTTACGGCTCCCACCTGATCGATGGTCGGCTCGAGTGTCGGCCCAAACCACTGGTGTGCACGGGCTTCGTTCGCGATCAAGGCGAGTTCGTGCACTCGGGTTGCGATGACCTCGACGGGTTCGCTTCGTGTCGGTCTGCCTGAGATGACCATGTCGACACGGTGATCGTCGAGGAGTTGGAACAGAGTGGTCTTGTTGGCGACCTCAAGGCTGACCGTCGCGTGAGGTCGTCCCGCGAGATAGCCCTGAAGCCAACGCGGAAGTAGCTCTTCCCCGACGGTCGCTACCGCACCGATGCGAAGAACGAAGGTGTCAGGATCGTTGGCCTCCCGTGTTCGCACAAGGGCCTCCTCCATGACGCCAAGCAGGTTTGAAGCGTAGACAGCAAGCACTTCGCCGGCTGGAGTGAGTGCCATGCCGCGTCCGACACGTCTCGTGAGGGCTACACCCACCTCGCGAGCCAGGGCGGACATGGTTGAAGAGACGGCGGCGGATGTAACGAATAGACGTCGACTTGCTGCGCTGATTGACCCGGTTTCAGCCACTGCCAGCAGGGTTTTGAGTTGAGTGGTTGTCATGTGCATGAGTTTAGTTAACTATATAGTTAAGAATAGACGGCGAATTCATAGTAATTAAGTGAACTATTTGTTGATCCCCCGTCGCTACTGTGGCGCTATGTCCAAATTGGAGACGACAAGGAGTGGCAGATGGCAGAATTGACCGGGGAAGATCGCTACAAGGCTGGCGTCATTCCTTATAAGCAGATGGGTTACTGGGACGCCGATTACGTGCCAAGTGAGACCGACGTAATAGCGCTGTTCCGGATTACCCCACAGCCTGGGGTTGATGCTGAAGAAGCGGCTGCGGCGGTCGCTGGAGAGTCATCGACTGCAACCTGGACGGTCGTCTGGACGGACCGACTCACCGCTGCCGATCTTTATCGGGCAAAAGCCTACCGGATCGATCCAGTGCCTGGTCAGGAGGATCAGTTCTTTGCCTATATCGCCTATCACCTGGATCTCTTCGAACCTGGCTCGATTGCTAACCTCACGGCCTCGATCATCGGAAACGTCTTTGGGTTCAAAGCGGTCAAGGCGCTCAGACTAGAGGACATGCGTATCCCAGTCGCCTACGTAAAGACCTTTGATGGGCCACCGACCGGCATTGTGGTCGAGCGTGAACGACTGGACAAGTTCGGCAGGCCATTGCTCGGTGCTACCGTGAAGCCGAAGCTTGGGCTGTCGGGGCGAAACTACGGGCGAGTGGTTTACGAGGCGCTACGTGGAGGCCTTGACTTCACGAAAGACGATGAGAACATCAACTCGCAGCCGTTCATGCATTGGCGCGATCGGTACCTCTACTGCATGGAGGCCGTGAACAAGGCACAGAGTGCCAGTGGTGAGGTCAAGGGGCACTATCTCAACGTCACGGCAGCCACGATGGAGGATATGTATGAGCGGGCCGAGTTCGCCAAGGAGTTGGGCTCAGTCGTCGTGATGATTGATCTGGTTATTGGCTATACCGCTATCCAGTCGATGTCGAAGTGGGCACGACGCCACGACATGGTTCTTCACCTCCACCGTGCGGGACATGGAACCTACACTCGTCAAAAGAATCACGGGATATCCTTCCGCGTGATCGCGAAGTGGATGCGTCTCGCTGGTGTTGATCACATTCATGCCGGAACCGTCGTAGGCAAGCTAGAAGGTGACCCGAACACGGTGCAGGGAATCTACAACGTCCTTCGCGAGTCCGTTAACGAGGTCGATCTCACTCGGGGAATCTTCTTCAATCAAGACTGGGCGGGTCTGCGCAAGGTGATGCCGGTCGCGTCGGGCGGTATCCACGCTGGGCAGATGCATCAATTGCTGACATACCTCGGCGATGATGTGGTGCTGCAGTTTGGAGGAGGAACGATTGGGCACCCGATGGGTATCGCTGCAGGAGCGACCGCCAATCGCGTCGCTCTCGAAGCTATGGTGCTTGCTCGCAATGAAGGTCAAGATATCTGGAACAAGGGTCCGGAAATTCTCGACGCAGCGGCAAAGTGGTCACCCGAGCTTCGCGCTGCCCTCGACACGTGGCGTGACATCACCTTCAATTACGCATCAACCGATACCCCGGATTACGTCCCAACAGTGAGCGAATCCTACTAATACCGGCTATTACCGACAGTCACTAGCGAAAGGACACAAACATTATGCACCTTACTCAAGGTCAATTCTCATTCTTACCACCCTTGACCGATGAGCAAATCATTGCTCAGATCCAATGGGCGCTTCAACATGATTGGGCAGTAGGGGTGGAGTTCACAGACGACCCGCACCCGCGCAATACCTACTGGGATATGTGGGGTTTGCCGATGTTTGACCTCCGTGATCCTGCCGCAATCCTCTATGAAGTCAACGAGTGCCGCCGGGCGTACCCGAATCGCTATATCCGGGTTACGGCGTTCGACTCGACGAGAGGTTGGGAGGCGCCTCGGATGTCCTACCTGGTCCAGCGACCCGAAGATGAGCCGGGCTTTGTTCTCGAGCGTCAGGAGACAGAGGGTCGTCGGGTGGTCTACTCGACGAGGAGCTACGCGGCAGATAAGCCAGCGGGGACACGCTATTGACACCAATGTTGATGGTTCCGCAGTTGCTGTTTGGCACTGACACGAACGGAGTTTGCGCATGAGTGATGGCATCGATCTCGGTGCGCTCTATACCGAGACGAAGATCCAAGAGACGCTCGATGAGCTAGACCGGGAGTTGGTCGGGCTCAAGCCAGTCAAGACGCGCATACGGGAGATCGCTGCCTTGCTGCTCGTGGATCGAGCGCGTGCACAGCTGGAGCTCATTGGTGGGCAGCCCAGTCTGCACATGAGCTTTACCGGCAATCCCGGCACCGGCAAGACCACGGTAGCGCTGCGTATGGCCGAACTTCTTGCTCGGCTTGGTTACATTCGACAGGGCCATGTCGTTGCGGTGACACGAGATGATCTCGTCGGACAATATATCGGCCATACTGCGCCAAAGACGAAGGAGGTCCTCAAGCGCGCGATGGGCGGCGTGCTCTTCATCGATGAAGCCTACTATCTCTTCAAGCCGGAGAACGAGCGAGACTATGGCGCCGAGTCGATCGAAATCTTACTCCAAGTCATGGAGAACCAGCGTGATGATCTTGTCGTGATTCTGGCGGGTTACAAGGATCGCATGGACACCTTCTTCAGTTCGAATCCAGGCATGTCTTCGAGAATCGCCCACCATATCGACTTTCCGGACTACTCCGTACAGGAGTTACTGGCTATCGCGAAGCTGATGTTGGCTGCATGGCAGTACCAGTTCTCGGATGAGGCGCAGGAGGTCTTTGCACGCTACCTCGAATTGCGCATGACCCAGCCGAATTTTGCTAATGCACGCAGTGTTCGCAATGCGTTGGACCGGACGCGCTTGCGTCAGGCGAATCGACTCTTTGAACGAAGAGGTAGGTCGGTGACCAAAACTGATCTCATGACGATCGAGCCGGAGGACATACTCGCCAGCCGAGTCTTTCAAACTTCTCCGTAACAAGAGACAAGCACACCGATGGGTTACACCATACAGGTACCATCCGTTAGACGACTCGAGTATCAAGCGTCGATGGTAAAGCCCCACGGCACCGGCCACTGCCAAGACCTCGTCGCTGACAGATCACGAGGACGTACCGGCGAGGTCGTTGGCTTGGACACCGGGATCTATAGAGCACACTGATGTCGGCTGTAGGCTTATCTCAGCCGGTTGGCTCCTCTAGCGCTAACAAGCACACGGCCAAAGAGAATGACGCTCGAGTGATGGACCAAGGAGCGAACCCGCTCTAGCCAAGTCCACACCGAATGGAATAGCTCGGGAACCGACGCGTTGGTTATAGTTGCAAATCATTTGGCATAGTGGCTCCATTGCCACGTATTAGCCAGCTCAATGACGAAAACTGAAAAGGAATGCCATGACGACATTACCCGACACATCCAACACTCTCGTAAGTGAACAAGCGCTCACAGCTCCACCGGTGCCAACCCAACCAGCGCCATCCCTTGAGGTTGACCTGGTTGGTGGAGGTCGTTTCGTGCTGGCTGACTCCACACCGAAGAATTTCACTTTGGTGGTGTTCTATCGGGGATTACACTGCCCGATCAGCCGAGGTTTTCTAGCCCAACTCGACCGAGCCCTAGGCGAACTCGCTGGGCTCGGCGTCGAGGTCGTGGCGGTGAGCGGCGACGATGAGGATCGCGCCAACCAAAGCGTTGTGGAATGGGGCATCGATCACCTGCGGGTGGGCTACGGCCACAGTGTGTCCTCCATGCGCGAATGGGGCCTGTCCGTGTCAAAAGGCATAAAAGACTCAGAGCCCGATTACTTCGGTGAACCAGGGGTTTTCCTAATCAAACCCGATGGAACCGTCTTTATGGTAGCACTCAACTCTATGCCAGCAGCCCATCCGCGAATCGAGGATCTTGTCGGTACAATCCGGTTCTTCGTAGAGCGCGACTACCCAGCCCGAGGAGATGCATGATGGCCGATCTCGACTTCTACTTTGACCCAGTGTGCCCGTTCGCATGGATGACCAGCAAGTGGGTTCGTACTGTCGCTAGCCAACGAAACTACCAGGTGGAATGGCGGTTTATCTCCCTGCGTATGGTGAACGCCGAGGTAGACTACGATAGCCACTTCCCTCCCGGTTACGAACGCGGCCACACTGCTGGACTTGAGCTGCTCCGTGTAGCAGCAGCGCTACGTTCAACACACGGCGCCGAGGCAGTCGGTCGCCTCTATGCTGCGTACGGGGCCGAGATCTTCGACTCAGAACCCGGCAGACGGGAGGAGCTAAATCGTGACTCTGTGGCGTTTGTTACACCCATCCTCGCCCAGCTCGGTCTCCCTACCGACCTCGCAGAGTCAGCATTGGACACCTCATTCGACCCCGAGATACGTGCCGAAACCGACCGAGCTCTATCTCTGACCGGCAGAGACGTCGGCACTCCGATTCTGCATTTTGAACCGCCAGAAGGAACCGCCTTGTTCGGGCCGGTAATCAGTCGGTTGCCAGACCCCTCCGAAGCGATAGCCCTGTGGGAGCACGTCGTCGCGCTTTCCCGTTTCGGTGGCTTCGCTGAACTAAAACGCTCACTCCGCGAGACACCACAGCTAAAGGGACTAGGCGTCGACGTGGGACAGATTGGTGCCGAGGAGGACTGGCAGCAAGGACATCGTCGAGACGCCGTCGACTCCTGATCAACCAGCCAACGTCGCACTAGTGTAATGTTCGGGCACAAAAAGAGTAGGTCAGAGCATCGGCCCTAACACAGCTGCGTAGGGCGAGTTGCGAGACCGCCTTAATCCTCCATAATTGCAAGTCTTCGGAGAGAGCGGAGACCGTCAGAACGTGAGTTGGGATTTGCTGATCCGCTCCTAGACAGGATCGCTCCTGGCGCTCCATTGGCTGTACCGTCTCGCCTGCGCGGCCAGTGAATCCCTGTCCAGTGTGTCGAGCGTTAAAAACATTGCTCGCCCACAGTGACAGCTGCCAGCTAGCTCTCCGAGAGGCAGCAAGCCGTGCGATGAGCGCTCCATGGGCCCGATGTCCCTATCGTCACCGTAGTCCAGACGACATGCAAACCTGACGTCCTTGAAACTGTGCACCGACGAGCTACGATAAGGTGATGAGCCATATAGTTGACTTCACCAACGTCTCAACCGTCGGTCTTGAGTCCTCACCGGTAGCATCTTCACTTGCTGGCTTGCGAGCCAACGAGGCTCGCTACTTCAAGAACAAGTACGACTTCGTATTTACGGTTGAACCGGCTCAAGAGACGCAAACTATCGTCGATTGGGTGCACCATATCCTGCAAAAGGAGCGAAATATTGTCATCGCATCTCCTCCTCTCGAGACAGCTCTAGTCGAGGTCGATGACATTCGATGGCCGTATGTGTTCTATCAGAATGGACTCGCGATCAACGTCCTGTACACGCTGAACGACGCAAAGAAACGAGCAGTTGGTTTCAAGCTTTCTGAGGGGATGGATATACCGTTCGAATTGAACACGTTCAAATTCGCGCGGCAGAAGTCGAAACTAGCCGGGATCATTCGGGGCTCTTATTTCGTTATCAAGGGCCAGTATTGAAACCTTCGAGTCCTAAATGCTAATGTCAATCTTTCCGTAGCATTCGGACTAGTAGAACCTACCAAAAACAAGGTGTTGGCCCAAGGAGGTCTATGGAGGTCCGAATGCCGAGGGTTCGACTCCTGCCGGGCCCACATCATGAAGTCTCATAGTCATCATGAAGTCTCGTTGTAGAGTTGTGCCATACCTTAACAGCTGGGCTCAAGGGGCCGTCCAGTTGCACAGTCCACGCTATCCAATGAGCCCGGCAAGCTCAGGAAGGTTAGCAACCGTGTAATCAGGAACTAGAAAATAATCCGGATAGTTCTGGCCTCGGCGGTTGAGCCACGCAGTTTGTAATCCAGCCCGCTTGGCTCCGTCGATGTCCCAAGGGTGCACCGCGACCAAAATCATGTCGCCAGGATCGACAGAGCAGGTATTTGCTGCATAGGCATAAGCGGCTGGAGCTGGCTTCCATCCGTCGGTGTCCTCTACCGACAACAACCGTTCAAAATATTCAAGAATCCCTGCCCTCGTGAAGAGCTGCTCGGCTACTTGAGTTGAACCATTAGACAAGGTAATCAGGCGAATGTGACTCGCAGCCAGCGTTCGAACGCCATCAGCCACATCAGGGTGAACCGGAAGTTCAAGGAACCTCTTCATAATTTGATCAATCGCTGCGTCAAGCTCCCGGTTGAGCGGATGATCCGCCAAGACTGTGTCAAGAGCGCCGATAGCAAGCTTCGAAAACGGCTCTGCGGAACCCGCGGCAGTAAGTGCAAATCCATCACGCAATACGGACGCAAACCATAGCGGCACAATATCTCTGGGTGCACCAACTTCGACGAAGACCTGCTCCAGCGCGGAGAGATCCGACAGTGTTTCGTTAACGTCAAAAACCACAACCTTAGGTGTCATCCCAACTACTCCCAGTTCCTTGATAGCCAAATCTTTCCAACTACATCGCCTGAACAGGCTGGCTCGATGTCTTCACTCTGGCAAAAAGGCTAGCTCCAAATATAGCCATCATCGCTAGGCACCGAATCCTTCCTATGTCCGCGGCTCTCAACCCGCTCACTTGCTGATACTGAGCCCTATGGAAAGGTTTGCTCATACTCGCAATCGAGCCATCTGCTATGGTCACCAACCGGCGGTCGGAGGCTGAAAACTCGTTTAGCGCCAACGCAAGACCAGCAGCCATGCCCACAGTTAGAGAACACACCGCAATCGACGAGGAAGAGCGGATGTGGGCAGGTCATTATCTCCTGCCTAAGCTGGCTCGGGAATCTCCGTCCCCGACAGTGGGGAGATCGTCAAGGTTCTGTTCGTACTCGTATGTCCTATCACGGAAGGATTAATGCGGTGGACCACGGTAGTGCTCTAATGTCGATTCTCGCCGACGACAACGTAACTGCAGTAGCGGTAGCGGTAGCCATCGAGGCGTCGGCTGGCAATCCAAGACAACGAGCTATTGTGCCCGGCGCACCTGCAACTGGGCGTCACGTACCGAGTGGAATCCGTTGCATTACGGCGACCGAGCGCTCCAGTGCCAAGGAGCCACCGTTACAAGAGATTAATGGCCCCTTACCCGGATCTGCCAAGCTAGTAGTCAGTTCATAGCGCCCTATCCTCTGGGCCTCAGCCGCCCGGGCGGGAATTATTGGGTGGGAATTATTGGGTGGGAATCAAAATATGTCAGGCAAATCCAAACGAACGAGCATGGGTGCACAAGCGTTCAACGCTTATGCCAACAGGCTTCGGTCCAGTGGTAGCGATAGTCTCCTACGCCCGGACAGGAGCCAGCACAGTCACGCTGACCTGTCATCCACGCCGTCGACTGGCACCTCACCACTTATGTAGTCTTGGGGTGCATCGGTGAGTACGTGGCGAACCACGTTAGAGAATCCTCTAGGCGACATAGATATCCCCACTAGCGAGTGAGCAACCTCCATCGTCCTGCGTTGGTGGGTTACCACGATCACCTGGCAGTCTTGACTGACGTCCTCGATGAGGGAGGCAAAAGCGGATAGATTCTTATCGTCGAGCGCGGCCTCAACCTCATCGAGTACCACGAACGGTACAGGACGAACCTTAAGCACCGCGAAGAGGAAGGCGAGCGAGACCAGTGAGCGTTCTCCACCTGAGAGGAGGCCGAGTCGTCGCACCTTCTTGGCTGGAATCTTGATATCGAGACTGATGGAACTCGTGAGCGGTGCCGTCGGATCGTCAAAGATGATGGCACCAGTCCCTCCTCGGAAGAGACGCTCCATCAGTCGATCGAACTCGACTGTAACCTGGGCAACCATCTCGTTGATACGAGATGCCATCTCACTCTCGATCAGCACGAACGCCTTCTCTGCCTGTTGGTGTGCCTCACGCACGTCAGCGGTCTCGACACGAAAGCGTTCGAGCTCCTCCTCGAGCTCTCCGAGCTCTAGTGCCGCCAACGGGTTCACCTGACCTACCTGGACGATCTGATCCTCAAGCTCTGCCAACAACGGCTCAGCGGCGGTAGGAGCGATGACATCGGGCAACACCGCTTGGCGAATATGGGCGATCGGCAGTCCGGTTGCACGCACAGCCGCCTCCTCCTCGGTGAGAAGACGGCTCCGCAGCCGACTCTCCTCGGTGGCGGCATCCAAGCGCTGACTGGCCAAGGTCTCTAGTTCGAGCGCTCTCGCCACTCGTCGCTGCTCGGCTAGTTCCCTTTCCTTCTCCTCCTCTGCGCGCGCCTTGACAACTCGATCCTCTAGCGGCAACAGCAGATTCGCCTGTTGGCTCAACTGCTCGGCTAATGAACGCAGACGAGCTAGCAAGCCACGCACCTCAGCCAGTCCAATGACATGATGGTGGTCGCCACTCGTCGCACGTTGTCCCAAGACATCCGCTCGTGCATCGAGCTCTGCCAGTCGATCACTCGCAGCCTTGAGTTGTGCCGCAAGATCGGCCGCCTTCAACCTGATGCTGACGTCGCTACGCTCTAACTCACCACGCTCGCGCTCGTACTCCTGTGTCAGAAGACGGCGCTCATCGAGTTGAGCGGTCACCTCCTCTAACTGACGGTCGATAGCGGTGATCTCGGTATCAACAGAGCTCGCCATCTCTTCGGCGTCTTCGACAGGTGTCTGCAAAAACTCCAACTCAACCGCGAGCGTCCCTGACTCCGAGTGCAAGCTCGCTACACGGCTAGCAATCTGCTCGCCACGACGCGTCAGAGCCTTGAGCTCCCCCTCAGCCGCGTTGAGTGTCTCACGCGAGCTTGACGCCTTCGGGCGCAGCTCGGCGAGGCGTTTGGCGATCTCATCGTGCTCACGAGTTAGCTCCGCCAACTCTCTTTGATGAGTCGCGAGTTGAAGCTGGGCAACCGCTCGCTGCGAGGCACCCACTCGCAATAGCCCCGCACGAAACACGGTCCCACTCCGATCGACCAAGGTACCGGAGCTGTCACCTTGACGAAGAGAGTCAAGGACGCTATCGACTAGGCGAACCCCTTCAAAATGGGTGCTCAACCACTGTGGTGCCTCCTCGAAGAACGCCGATGCGTCACCGCTCCCCTCTTTAGATGGGACATAACCAACGAACGACTCCACAGGCTCGGCATCGAGTGCGGCGAGAAGCTCGTCGACGCTGTCATATACGTGAGCCTCGCTCAACTCTCCTAGAACGGCGGCAACCGCCTGAGCAAGCCCTGCACGCGGCATGAGCGTCTGGCCGAGGGAGGTTGCTGCGTCTGCACCAGCGAGCTTGGCAAGAGAGTTCACCTGGCTACCGAGCACGCGTAGCTGCCCCTGCAGCTCGCGCTCTCGACCGGCATAATCGGCCACCTCCACCTGCACACTCTCGAGTTCGAGCCGCTGTTGCTCAAGCGCCACCACCAGCTCACCACGCTGGGCCTCAACCTCGGCGAGCTCTCGCTCGCGCACTACGAGTTCGTCCTTGACCTCGGCGTTGCGAGTCTCGGCCCGCAGCCTACGTTGTTGTCGGGACTGCTCCTCACTATCACGGCGTTCACGCTCCATACGTTGACGACGTTGCTCAGCAAGCAGATGTGATCGCTGCCCCCTCAACTCGGCCACCAACGTCTCGAGCTCAACTGGTCGCACTGGTGCTCTCTCATCGAAGCGACGACGCTCGGCGCTTAACTCAGCCCTCTGGACGGCAAGCTCCTCGCCCTCTCGTTCGAGTTCATCGATGCGCGCACTCACATCGCGCCGCGACCCGTTCACTCGGTCAAGCTCTTCGGTGACCATGGCTAGTTCGGCGTCGGTTCTAGCGATATTCGCCTCAAGCTCATTGAGAGGCGTCATCGCAGCCAATACCTCCCCACGAAGATCTGCGATCTCTTGCCGCGCTGATCGAAGCCGAACAAGCAACGGCTCCAGCGTTGATGAGCGCCGCTCAACCACCTCTTGATGCTCCTGGAGTTCGCCTAGTCGCGCGGTGATGACTCGCAAGGTCTCGGCGGCCTGTTGTGCCTGCTCTCCGTATCCCTCTAGCCGTCGCCGGAGTACCCACAGCGCGACCGCATCTCGCCTTCGGGTGAGCTCTGCGCGCTGCTCATAGAGCGACACCTGCGCTCTCAACGGCTTGATTCGTCGCCGTAGCTCTCGCTCCTTGACAGCCACCTCACCCAAACTCTGAGTCACGCTCTCGACATGGCGCTCAGCCTGGTTCAGCCGTCGCCGGAGCACAGACACCTGGGCGGCATCCTCGAGCACACCTCGAATCTCATCACCCTTGGCGTTTGCGAGCGACTCTATCTCTCCTTGCGAAATAATGACGTGCTGGGTCTTGCCGAGATTCGCCTCGCTCAGCGTATCGACTAGGTCAACCAGCCGACATTGAGCCCCGTTCAGTCGATAGAGGGCATCACCATTTCGAGTCATGGCCCGACTCATCGCAATCTCTGCCATCGGAAGAGCCACCTGCTGGTCGGCATTGTCGAACTCTATCGTCACCTCAGCACGACCCAAGGGCTGGCGACCATCGCCACCAGCGTAGATCAGCTCCTCCATCTTTGCGAGTCGCATGAGTCTAGGACTCTGGGCGCCGAGCACCCAGGCCAAGGCGTCGACCACGTTTGATTTGCCAGAGCCGTTGGGTCCGACGATCGCCGTAATACCGGCGTTAAACTCGATCGTCACTGAGTCGGCGAAGGACTTAAAACCCATCATCTTCAGGCGCTGTAGCTTCATGACAACCTCCGCTGGCACTGCGGACAAAAATGCGAATACCGACCTTGATACCGTACTCGCTCAATCACTGAGTAGCAGAGCAAACAGCGTCGAAGCTGGCGTCTGTAGACCAAAAGGTAGGGGTAGTAACCACCCTCGCCCTCGAGATTTCGATATCCGCGGTCTTCGAATGTCGAACCACCAAAAGCTATCGCCTCGTCGAGTACCCGATGTATGCCCGCAACCAGCGATCGTAGACCCTCGTTGCCGAGCCTGGCACAAGGCTCCTCAGGATGGATACCCGCTCGGTAGAGCGCCTCATCTGCGTACATATTCCCCAACCCAGCCATCATCCTCTGATCCATGATAAAGGCCTTCACCGAACGTCGCGCTTGGCCAAAACGGGCACCAACCCGGTCTAACACCGTAGCGGCGTCCATGAGCAGATCGACTCCTATGTGAGATAGTACATCGGCGTGAGGGGGATCGAGAGACCATGCAGCGACATAGATCAGCTCCCCAAAGGTTCGTGGATCTACGAAATCGAGTACCTGCCCACTAGCAAGCGTCAACGAGCACTGCGTATGCATCGCTCGCCTCTCTCCAGTCGAGAGCCGCAGATGCCCAGACATTCCGAGATGCATCACCAGTGCCGAACCATTCAGCATCCGGATGGCCAGAAACTTCCCAACCCTGTCAACGCCAACTACCTGTTGGGGAATCCAGCTTTGCAGTCCATCGGTGCTACCACGGCGGATCACGCGAGAGCCGAGAAGCGCCACAGACTCAACGCTATCACCGACGATCTTGGCCTCGAGTTGCCGTCGAATCGTCTCTACCTCTGGCAGTTCAGGCACGAGTTGGCCGTGACCCAGACCCGTCTGCAAAGCCGTGACCCTCATCGGCTAAAGCAACCCCAAACTCTGGAGCGAGCTCATCGGCTAGAGCAGCGAGTTCACGAAGCGCCTCCCGGCTGGCAGCCTGCTCAGCCTCTTTTCGGGAGTGACCGACACCCTCAACGACAGGCAGCCCTTCTACGCGAAGACGAACCTGAAAAACCCGCGCGTGGTCTGGGCCAGTCCAGCTGACATCGTAGCTAGGCGCACCTCGTCGAAGATGAGCCAACACCTCGTGTAGGTGTGATTTGAAATCCCCAAGGATGAGATCGTCGGTCAGCTCTGCCAACAACGGATCGAGGAGGTGTTCGACAAACCAGCGTGCGCCATCGAGTCCATGAACCTCATAGACCGCACCGATCAGAGCCTCAAGTGCGTTCGATAGTGCGTTCGCGCTCCTGGCATCTGCCTGACCGACGATCAAGAGTTGCCCTAGACCAAGAGCACTGGCACGTTCTGCAAGCACAGCGCGACTCACCAGTGCTGCACGCAGCTTCGTGAGTCTACCCTCTGTGGCACCTGGAAATTGGTGGAACAATCGATCGGTAACAACTAGCTCAACGACTGCATCGCCAAGGAGTTCTAGGCGCTCGTTTGAGGCCAGTGGCTCGTCTGTCCCAGAACGGTGTGTCATCGCCTGAGCGAAGAGAGCGTGATCGACAAAGCCAGAGGGCAGGAGCGCAAGAATCCCTGGTTCAGGATCCGAGTCGTGCCGGCTGGCCAACGTTACTGGCTGACCCCGAGTACCGAGGCGACGTAGTCGACTGCATCGCGCATCGTGCGAAGGTCCTCTAGGTCATCGTCCTCTATACGAAATTGGTGCTCATCTTTAGAGAACTCACCCTCGATCGCCTCGACCAACTCAATCAGAGCCAAGGAATCGGCATCGAGATCATCAACAAACGATGAGCCCTCATGGATCCGATCCTCGCTGATCTCGAGGATCTCCGCCAACTGATGTCGGATAACCTGAAAAATTTGTTCTCGTGATGGCGGGTTACTCACCTGCACTCCCCTCTAGTCGTCTAATCGTCTGGACAACACCAGCCTCAGCGAGCTGACGCGCATTGCGAACTGCACTTGAGACAGCTCGGGCATTCGAAGCACCGTGCCCGATCAAGAATAACCCGTTCACGCCGAGTAGCGCGGCGGCACCGGTATCGTCGGGTGTCATCTGATTCCACAACGGCAACAGCTTGGGTAGCGCTGCATCTAGGACTCCATCATCACCCTCTGAGAGAGCGGCAAGAACCGCGTGTGCGAACAGATGCGCAGCCCCCTCAAGCGATTTGAGGACCACATTGCCTGTAAACCCATCGGTGACGACAACATCAACACGATCACTCATGATGTCTCGACCCTCGACGTTACCTAGGAAATTGATTGAGGGTTCTTCGGCTAGGAGCGGATAGGTCTCCTTGACCAAAGCGTTACCCTTACCGGCCTCCTCTCCGATGGAGAGCAGACCAACTCGTGGAAGATCGATCCCAAGTCGCGCTGAACAGTAGACCGAGCCCATCACCGCGAACTGGTGTAACCATTGGGGAATCACCTCGGTGTTAGCTCCCGCATCGAGCAGAACCGTTGATGTCGTGCCTGGAACCGGCAGCTCGATAGTGATAGCTGGGCGAGCCACCCCACGGATTCGGCCCACCTTGACCAACGCTGTCGCCATTGCCGCCCCAGAGTTACCAAAGGTTATGAAGGCACTCACCTCTTGAGCTTTGAGCAGGGTTGCCCCTACGACCATGGAGGCATCACGCTTACGACGCGGAGCACTAGCAGGATCGTCGCTCATGAGGATCTCCTCACTCGCATGCACGATACGGACCCGACTATCTCCAACTAGCGGACGGACAGCCTCCTCGTTGCCTACAACGACGATCTCTCCACCCATATCCTCGAGCGCGGCGAGGACGCCTTCGACGATCACCGCTGGGCCGCTATCACCTCCCATGAGGTCGACGGCAACTGGGTTCACGTTGTTACGCTTCCACCTCTAGCGCCTGGCGACCCTTGTAGTAGCCGCAGCTTGGGCAGACGTAGTGAGGACGCTTGGGACTCGAGCAGGTAGGGCAAAGGCTTGAGGCTGGCGCCATCAACTTCCAAGAGGAAGCTCTTCGACTCCTCGTCTTTGCCTTCGACGTAGATCGCTTAGGAACCGCCATGACTACTCACTCCTCTATCAAAACACAGTACCCAACGCGCACCTATGGCCTCGGTTGGGTCGTCAAGAATTCAAATTGACCAAGTAACTCTAATCGCTTGCGCAAAGAACCGAGTCCACCTGCGCCAGTCTGACAATAGTCGAGCCACGTCTAGAGCCACCAGGAACGACTGCGGGTCGACTAGAGCTGATCGAGGACCGCCCATCTCGGATCACCGGTGTCACCCTCACAACCACAGGGGCCATCGTTGAGGTCGGCACCACAGTATTGGCAGAGCCCTTTACAGTCATCTCGACACAGAGGCACCGGTGGCAGTAGCAATATACACAGATCTGAGACTGCAGCTGTGAGATCAAGTACCTCACCACGGTAGCCATAGTACTCTTCGGTATCATCGCCGTCTACGAAGAGTTCACGCGAACTGCCGAGAAGCACGCCAGTAACCTCGCCTAGACACCGAACGCACTCGCCAACGAAGCTTGTGCGAACCTCCAAGCTGACGAGCATTCCCTCCCCAACAGCCTCGACCCGTCCTTGGGCATGGATTAGAGCATCGTCTGGGACCCTAGAGGAGGTTACAAACAGGTTCGCCAGCCTGCCCTCCAGAACGAACTCACTTAAGCGGTCGCTCCCTGTGAGTAGGTTCGAGATCGAGAGCTCGAAATCACGCATCAGCGGCATCACCACCGTCGCGGCGAGGGGGTGTTGGTGCACCCTGTTGCGACTGAAAAAAATCATCCGGGTGCTCGGGAGCTACTGGTCTTGGCTCAGAGCTCTCAGCGAGCCGTTGGCGTCCACGCCGCGTCTGATCGAGTAGATCCGAGAGGATGATCTCGAAGTTGGCCAACCGTCGATCGATGTAATCCTCAGTCTGGCGCTTTAGTTGACTCGCCTGTTCGTTGGCTTGGCTGCGAATTCGACTGGCACCGGCGTGAGCTGCTCGAACGATCTCGCTCTCTGTGACCATCTCCTCCATCTGTCGATGAGCCTCAGCGAGCAGCTGATCAGCCTCGGCTCGCGTGCGTTCTAGCACCTGAGTCCGTTCCAATAGCACCTCGCGAGCCTCGGCAACCTCTTTAGGAGAGGCGGCTAGACAACGCTCTATCAGCGCGAGTGTCTGGTCACGAGGGACCAGTACCGAGGCTGAAAGCGGCACTCCCTTGGCGTCGGCCACGATCGTGCGCAACTCCTCGAGCAGCTCGACGATCGGCTCGTTACCCTGCGCACCAGTCACGACGGTCGGCCCCGCTCTCGGAGTGCCACATCCACCGCCTTTGGCACTAGCGATGAGACGTTGCCGCCGTAGGCTGCTACCTCCCGAATGAGCTTGGATGAGAGGTAGGAGTACTCCGACGATGTCGGGACAAAGAGGGTGTCGATGCCCGAGAGCTCCCGATTCATCTGTGCCATCTGTAGTTCGATCTCAAAATCGGATACCGCCCTAAGACCACGCACGATAACGTTGGCCTCGACCTCTCGGGCGAGATCAACCACCAACGAGGCGAGCGCGACCACGCTCACGTTCTGCATGCCATCAACTGCAAGCCGGACAAGATCCATCCGCTCCTCGAGCGAGAAGAGAGGACCAGCCTTTTGAGGGTTACGCATCGCAGCCACCACCACCTCATCAAAGAGTTTACTGGCACGCTCGACCACCTCGAGGTGACCATTGTGGAAGGGATCAAAGGATCCGGGAAAGAGAGCACGTCTCATCAGAAGTTAACCACCCCGTCTTTTCTATTCATGATCGTCCATTCATGATCATCCATATGCGACCGTCCATCTGTGACTGCTCGTAGCTGCTTACCCGATACGCCCTGACACCATACAAACTGGACACCATCTGGACTGGAACTCCTCCAGCTACACCTGCTCGAAAAGCCCTAGACGGGTGTCTCCATAACGACGCCACCACTTCGCCTCCCAACGTGGACCTAGCGTCACCTCGCTAGTAGACTCTACCACTACGAACCGAGCAGGTGGCAGCCGGCTCCCCAGCTCCTCGAAACCCAGGTAACCATAGGGAGGATCGAGGAAGATGATCCCGAACGCGTCATCGCGAAGCCGCTCGAGACACTGGAGCGCATCGAGTGCGTAGCACGTCATCCTCGCATCCACCCCAAGAGCAACCGCCTCCTTACGCACCTGGTTGACGAGGGCGAGGTTGTGGTCGTTGTAGACCACACGCGGTACACCACGAGAGAGAGCCTCAAAGCCAATCGCTCCTGAGCCCCCAAAGAGATCGAGCCACGACATCGTCTCGGGCGATACCCTGCTCGCCAGGATAGAAAAGAGCGCCTCCCGCAGACGTTCCGTCGTGGGCCGGACTCCAGCTGGAATACGGACTCCGAGCTTGCGCCCTCCGAGGGTACCGGCGACAATTCTTATCACTCCGCGCTACCGCCTCGTCGTGGCGGATTCGCCAATAGCGCTGGACTCCATAGATTGAAACTACTCTCCCACCAACGCGAACTCCAGCAAGATCTATCGCAGCGCCAAGACTCATTCATAGATCTCACCAGACTCGTATATCCCACCAGCCTCATAGGCGCGCCCGCAGTGATTATCGCTATCTGGGTGTCGACGAGGAACGGGGCAGAGGAAGAGGCTGGGCAACAACCTATGCCCTGCCTCACCTCTCGTAGCGCTGGCATAGAGCGGACCCCGACAGCATTGCCCTCCATCGTGAACCACGGCCTAAGTTCCTACCTTCCGATCCAAAACTGCACCTCATCGCCAACGAGCAGGTGTAGGAGATATAGACCCAACCTAGCGGTTTGGACGCTTGAAGGCTAGCAGAACCGGGTTCGAGGTTCTCTCAGCTTCGTAGCAGGAAGTCGGCCTCATCCTCACCGAAGAGAGCCAGTATCATCGCTCGAAGCCTAGGGTGCTTCGCGAGCGACCTATCTAGAGCTATAATCGCTCGTGCGTGTTGACGTGCCTCAAGAACCAGCTCTCGATCACGACTCAAAGACGCCACCTTCAGGTCGGTACGCCCCGCCTGGCGGCCACCCAACACAGTGCCTTCACCCCGTAGCTCGAGATCTACCTCGGCCAAGGCAAATCCATCCTCCGTCGCCACCAGGGCACCAAGTCGTGCCTCAGCGACAGCAGTCTCGGCCTCTGAGAGAAGATAGCAGTACGACTGCTCTGCTCCACGGCCGACCCGGCCACGTAGCTGGTGAAGCTGGGCAATCCCGAAGCGATCGGCGTCCTCGATGATCATCACGGTGGCGTTGGCCACGTCCACTCCAACCTCTATCACGGTGGTGGCTACCAGTACGTCGATCTCACGTGATCGAAAGGCGGCCATCACCTCCTCTTTGGCTTTGGAGTTCATCCTGCCGTGCACCAAGCCCAATCGAAGCCCGGCGAGTTCGGCGTTGTTGAGTCGTTCGTACTCATCGGTCACTGCCCTCACCTGGAGTTTGGTACTCTCCTCCACAACCGGGCAGACGACGTACCCCTGGCGCCCCTGGCCTACCTGCTGGCGAAGCAGCTCGAAGGCTGCCGTCGCCTCTGCCGGAGTCCGCGCCCAACGGGTCTCGATCGAACGACGTCCGGGAGGAAGTCCCTCAATCACCGAGACATCGAGGTCACCGTAGACGGTCATCGCAGCGGTTCGAGGGATCGGTGTCGCCGTCATCACCAAGGTGTCCGGAGAACTCCCCTGCTGGAGTGTCACACGATCGGTCAACGCCGAACGCTGCTCAACTCCAAAACGGTGCTGCTCATCGACTACCACCAGCCCTAAGGAGGCGAAGGAGAGCTCATCGTTGAAAAGAGCGTGAGTCCCAACGACAATATCTAGATACCCATCGGCGAGCTCGGCGAGCAACTTGCGTCTGCGAGCTGCAGGTGTTGAGCCAGTAAGAATATCGATGGTCACTGGACGAGGAAGCCCCTCAAAGAGGCGGCCAGTCGAACTATCTGGTGTCTTCGTCTCTGCGAGTAGGGCGCTGATAGATCGGAAGTGTTGATCAGCAAGGACCTCTGTCGGGGCGACTAGCACCGCCTGATGGCCGCTTTGTACCGCGAAGAGCATCGCCAGCACCGAGACCAGAGTCTTACCTGAACCGACGTCTCCTTGGAGCAGACGATGCATAGCCTTCTCCGAGGCCATATCCGCGGCTATCTCGCCAACCGCCGTCAGCTGACCGGTCGTCGGTGCAAATGGTAGGCGGGAGAGGAAATCCTCGACAAGGCGAGCCTCGCCAGCACCGAAAGGATGGGTGTCATGGACGGTTGCCACCGCCAACGCCTCGCGTTCCGCACGCAGCTGGGCGAGCTTTACCTGCAGTAAAAAGAGCTCGTCAAACGCAACTCGCCTGCGGGCGATCTGGCGAGCCTGTTCGTTGGATGGGAAATGCAGCTGCCAAAGGGCTTGATAGACGTCGTACATGCCAAGATGATCCCTCAGCGAAGGAGGCAACACGTCCACGAAATCGGAGTAGGTCGAGAACACCTGCGCAACCGCTCTGGCGATGTCGGAGGAGTTTAACCCTGCCGCCTCACGAAGCGAGTACAACGGCACGATGGCACCTGTCTTGTCACCAATAGGGTCTACCAGCGGATTGGTCATCTGCCGACGACGTCGAAAGAGCTCCACCCGACCAAAGACCGCGACCTCACCGGCGATCGATGCCAACTGTTTGGCGCGATAGGGTTGCCCGAAGAACGTAAGCGTGATCTTGCCGGAGGCATCTACAAGCTGCGCCTCGACAATGACTCGACCTCCGCGCGTTGGTATACGACGAGCATCGACTACACGGCCGACCAGTAGAACCTGCTCTCCTGGCACCGCCTCACCGATAGAGACCTGCCTGGAACGATCTATATAGCGTCGTGGAAAGTAGGTTACGAGGTCGTAGATCGTCTCTACCCCGAGCGCATTGAGAGCTCTGGCACGAGCTGGGCCGATGCCTGATAACTCCTCGACGCTGAGCCGCGTCAACTCGTCTAGCCTGACTGCTGTCGCCACAGCGATGTGCACCTCCACTCGTCTTGTGGCCCGTTGTTAACCCCAGGCTAGTGGCCACTCACACAGATCGCAAAGACTCAAGCACACCCGGGAAAATGCTGTGTACTCACGATCGAAACAACCTGAGTCGCCGGCTATTCATCTGCACCTATCGGATCGAGCCGGTTATCGCCATGATCTGACCATCACTCAACGCCGACTAGAAACGGATAGAGGGGCTGATCGCCATGAAGCACCTCTACCGTCAGTTGAGGGTAACTCTCCTCGACGCTACGACTTATGGTGCTCGCTAGATGGGCATCTACCCCCTCACCCACTAGCAGGGTTACGATCTCTGACCCCTGATGCACCAGCGACGCCAACAAGGCTAACACCACCGTCTCAAGATCGTCATCGGCAGCACGAATACCATCGGCACTCAAACCGATGTAGGAGCCAACCCTGAAACTCCCGTGCTCATATGTGCCAGCGCGAACCGCAGTAGTGACCTCACCCCAGGCGACCCGTCTGGCAGCCTCGGTCATCCTGGCGAGGTTCGTCGCTCTATCCGACTCCGGATCAAAGGCCATGAGGGCAGAGAAGCCTTCGAGCACGTTAAGCGTAGGAATGATCTCGACTTGTTTGTCGACGAGCGACACCACCGATTGCGCAGCTGCCTGGATATTGGAGTTGTTCGGGAGCAGGAGAACCGAACTCGAGTTGGCCGACTCCACCGCATCTAGCAACTCCTTGATGGAGGGGTTCTTACCCTGTCCCCCAACGACCACCGATTGCACCCCGAAGGACTTGAAGAGTCGCGCCACCCCAGCACCTGCAGCTACAGCCACAACAGCTGTCTGTTGGTCATGCACGGCCGTGGCTGGCAGGCTGAGTCCGTCACTGACCCAAGACAGTTCATCGATCTGATGTATGAGATCAGTGACGTTGATGTCTGAGACCCTTCCGGCCTGAATCCCCGCCTCGATCGAGGGCCCAATCTCATTGGTATGGATGTGGCAGCGGTAGACCCCCTCCGCCCCGACCACAACTATCGAATCCCCAATCCCTGACCAAACCGTCTTCATGGCCTCGATCTGCTGTTCGCCGGACTCGAGCGAGAACATCACTTCGAAACGCATCTCCGACTCACCAGCACTCTCAAGCTCAACGGTAGAGAGATCGGGCAAGACCGCATCTGTAATATCTCCGGCGTGGTCGAGCCATGGGTATAAGCCAGCATCGTCAACCTCTACGCCAAGAGCCTCCGCAAGCGACTCGAGAACCACGATCAGACCAGCACCGCCAGAGTCAACGACACCGGCACGTGCCAACACCTCTAACTGTTCTGGAGTAGCTAGTAGCGCTCGCCGCATGGCGGCGAGACTCTCGCGAATGGTTCCAACCTCAGCCACAGCACCGGCTGCGATCACACTCAAGATAGTGCCTTGTTTTGGGCTCAGTACTGCACTAGTTGCAGCTCGTGACCCCTCAGCAAGAGCCTGATGCCAGGCATCTTCTAACGCGACATCACTGGTAAGTGCCTGTAGCACCGCCTGCAAGATCTGCGAAAGGATCACACCTGAGTTACCTCTGGCACCTAACAGCGTTGCCTTGGCTATTGTCCGGTGCCAGTCTGGGCTATCAAGATCATCGAGTTGATCGAGCGCTACCACCCCGGCAGTCAACGTCGCAAGCATATTGTGCCCAGTGTCCCCATCGGGCACCGGGAACACATTCAGCCTATCGATCGCTGCACAGTGTCGCTCTAGTCCGGCACGCGCTGCACGCAAACCTCTCGCGACGTCATTGGAACGACGAAACTGCCCTGAATCCACTCAGGGCATGATAGCCTAGAGGGTCGACTAATGAGTCCAGTTGTTCAAAACCGTTTCCGAAGGGAGCCCCAGCGTGGCAAGCGTGTGCGAAATTTGTGGCAAGAAGCCTGGCTTCGGGATGAGTCTCTCGCACTCTCACCGACGTAACAAGCGTCGTTTCAACCCAAACATTCAGAGGATTCGTGTTCTCGAGAATGGAACCTCGCGTCGTAGGAACGTATGCACCTCATGCATACGAACCAACAGACTGGTAAAGCCTTAACCTCACGATGGCCAGACCAGAGCGCGGCATTCTCTGGCAATCCTTTGGATCGCCCGAGGGGCCCGATGATGTATGGCCGTTTCTCCAGAACGTAACTCGTGGACGAGGTGTTCCGGAGGCGCGTCTGCGCCTTGTCGCTGATCAGTACCTGGCCACCGGGGGGTCGAGCCCTCTCAATGCTCTGAATCGGGATCTGATTCGCCGACTCGGTGACTCACTTGGCGAACGTGGGGTGGAGCTTCCGATCTATTTCGGCAACCGCAATTGGCATCCCTACCTTGCTGATACCGTAGACGAGATGGCCCGCGACGGCATCCAAGAGGCGCTGATCATCCCGTCTTCAGCGTATAGCTCCTACTCAGGCTGTCGCCAGTACCGTGAGGACCTGATCGGCTGTCAAGTAACCTTCGACACCCAGACTCTAAAACCATTCTCTCAACATCCGCTATTTATGGCCGCCGAGGCCTCTGTCGTGGCAAGCTACCTTGCCACACGCCCCCCAATCGACGCGAGCACCACCGCCATCTTTGCAACTGCTCACTCGATCCCGACCGCAACGGCCGACAGCTGTGACTACCAACGCCAACTCGGCAGCGTCTGCGAAGTCTTGCGTGCGTTGCTCCCCAGCGATGCCCCGATCGAACTCGCCTATCAAAGTCGATCTGGAGACCCTCGAACTCCTTGGCTAACACCTGACATAGCCGATGCAATCCATGCCAGCTTCGAGGCTAACCCAAATCTGCGTCGGGTGATCGTGATTCCAATCGGCTTTATCAGTGACCACCAAGAGGTCCTCTACGATCTCGATATCCTCGCGCGCAACGCAGCGCAAAGCCATGGGCTCGGCTTCGATAGATTGCCCACGGTAGGCGGTACATCCGAGTTCATAGAGATGCTCACCGAGTTGGTGCTTGTCTGGAACAGTGGAGGCGACCCCAACTCCGAGATCCCTGGAGCTGAACATCTCTGTCACGATGGCTGCTGCCTCTCGGGTGCGCCACCGATCCCTACTTCACGCTAACCACTTAAAAAACTGTTAGCGCGCTGTTAGGCCGGGGCCCCGCTAATCGGGCACTAACTCACGGCCCACTTGAAGCCTAGATACGACTCCTAACTCAGCTGAAATCTGCGGCCAAATGCCAGAGGAAGATAGAGCCAAGAGCATCGGCGAAGATGCTCTACTTTGGGTAATCACTAGCGTATCCATCCTGCACACCACGCAGTGTCCACAGCCTCGCAGCTCGACAAGCTCCTCTGCTGGGCTAGCATCATCACATACGAGCTCTGCCAGCCCAGCCACTGAGGGCTCAAGAATCTGCGTGGACTGCGCGTTCAAACTCCTCGAGTTCAGCCGCCAACCCTTTCGGTAGGTGGTCACCAAATCGGGCATAGTGCTCGCGGATCGATTCGACCTCTTCTTTGAGTTCGTTGACATTCATGGAGAAAAGATGATCAAAGGCGTCATCTCCAAGTTCGAGACCGTCCACGTCGAGGTCCTTTACTTTAGGGATCCTGCCGAGTGGAGTATCGATGCCCTCTACTCGTCCTTCGAGACGGTCGATGATCCACGATAGCACTCGAACGTTCTCTCCATAACCGGGCCAGACAAACCTCCCGTCGGCCCCACGCCGGAACCAGTTGACGAGATAGATCTTTGGCAACGCCTGAGGATCCTCCTCGGCCATACTCAGCCAGTGACCAAAATAGTCAGCCATGTTGTAACCGCAGAACGGCAACATCGCAAACGGGTCACGACGTACCCTGCCTACGGCTCCTTCGGCAGCCGCTGTCGTCTCCGAGGCCATCACGGAGCCGAGGAAGACTCCATGCTCCCATGACCGGGCCTCGGTTACCAACGGCACCAACGTCGAGCGCCTACCGCCAAAGAGGATCGCAGAGATCGGCACGCCATCGCGCTCGGGCGCAAGGTTGGGCGCCTCGTAAATAGAGACGGTGAAGCGGGCATTGGGATGGGCGGCGGGTCCGTCACCGGTATAGGGCTTTCCCTGCCAATCGGTGAGCCCCTCGGGCACCTCCTCTGTCATCCCCTCCCACCAGATGTCACCATCAGCAGTCAACGCACAGTTAGTGAAGATGGTGTTCTTTGCAATCGTCGCCATAGCTACAGGGTTGGTCTTGACCGAGGTCCCAGGTGCGACCCCAAAGAAGCCCATCTCTGGGTTCACAGCCCACAGTCGTCCGTCCTCACCGCGACGTAGCCATGCGATGTCATCCCCCACCGTCTCCGCCTTCCAACCAGGACGGGTTGGCACGAGCATCGCAAGATTGGTCTTACCGCACGCACTCGGGAACGCACCGGTGACGTAGTAGACCTCATTCTTCGGCGAGGTGAGCTTCAAAATCAACATATGCTCGGCTAGCCAGCCATCGTCACGCGCGGCCACCGAGGCGATACGAAGGGCTAGGCACTTCTTGCCAAGCAAAGCGTTGCCGCCATAGCCTGACCCATAGGACCAGATCTCCCTGGTCTCCGGGAAGTGCACGATATAGGTGTCCTCCGGGTTGCATGGCCAGGCTATATCCTCCCGCCCCGCGAGTGGATAGCCAACAGAATGAACCGCAGGCACGAACGAACCGGACGCGTCGATCGCCTTTAGCACCTCTTCGCCCACGGTCGCCATCGTCATCATCGACAGCGCAACATAGGCTGAATCGGTGATCTCGATCCCATAGAGGGCAAAGGGAGAGCCCACCTCTCCCATCGAGAATGGGATCACGTACATGGTGCGACCGACCATGGAGCCTTTGTAAAAACCGCGCATCATTTCACGCGTCTCGGCTGGGTCACGCCAGTTATTGGTAGGACCTGCATCCTCTTCGCTGTGCGAGCAGATCAGAGTACGGCTCTCGAGTCTGGCCACATCCCGTGGATCAGAACAGGCCAAGTAGCTACCCGGTCGCAGATCGGGGTTGAGCGCCCGCAACGTACCACGCTCCATAAGAGCAGAGACCAGCTGGTCTCTGGTCTCCTGACTATCGTCTAGTATCACGCTCCGCTCTGGCTGCATCAATGCTATCCATTCATCGAGCCAGTTGACTACCTTTTGATTGGTAAACTTCATCAGTGCCTCACTCCTCCTCCGCCATGTCTGCCAGACTCGCTCCATCGACTGAGACAGACGATGCACACCAACTCTAGGGTGTGATCAACACAGTAGATTAATTATGTCAAAATAATTGCATCCGGGACAACTTTTCAATCGAAGATCGGAGTGTGCAGGTGGATCGAGCGTGGGATGAACTCGCAACCGCCGAAGGTATAGCTCGCCGCGCGACCTGGGATACTACCGGCAAAATCCTCGGAGATGATGCCGCCGTGGTGCCAGACCCAGGCGCCCCGCTCACTATCTGTGCCGATGCACTCGTCGAAGGGATCCACTTCGATCTCAGATACTGGACACCAACTCAAATAGGCTCCAAGGCGGTGACCGTCAACATCTCTGACTTAGCCGCGATGGCGGCACAACCGTTGTGGGTGCTCTCCACCATCGCCGCGCCGAAGCACTTTGACGTCGATCGTCTCCTCGAAGGCATCGAGGCTGGTGCAGCACGTTATGGTGCCAGGCTCATCGGCGGAGATCTCACTAGAGCAGAGACCGTAGTCATCTCGGTGACCGCGATCGGTAGCCAACTGCTACCTCCGTTACGAAGGAGTGGAGCACTGCCCGACGACACTGTATTCGTCACTGGCCCACTTGGGCTAGCCTCCGTCGCCCTGGAGCGTCTGTCAGGCGCGATGATAGTAGACGAGCGCACTCGGCTAGCACTGTTAGATCCCAGTGCACGGCTTAATGAGGGTTTTGCCGCCTCACGGGCAGGAGCTAGCGCCGCCATAGACATCTCCGACGGTTTTGCCTTGGACCTGCATCGACTCGCAAACGCCTCGGGAGTTGGTTTTGAGATCAGCCATCTTCCAGTTGCCGAGGGCGCAACCCGTAGAGATGCGCTCGGTGGCGGTGAGGACTATGAGTTGCTCTTCACCGCACCCGACCCGTCTCGGGTTGCAGAAGAATTCGCCAAGTTAGGGATCAAGCCGCCGCTGATGGTTGGAACAGTGCTCGCTGACCCCGAACAGCGCGCGCTGGAGGGTGAACCACTCGACCCGATCGGATATCGACACTGACCACCTTGGGGCCTCGATCAGCACCCTAGCTCAGACACGTCTCATCCTGGCCAACCAGCCTGCAGATACCGAACCTAGCTGGGCGAGATTCGCTACAATAGAAGGCGAGGAGGACGACTATGAGTTTGTTTGACAAGGTCAAGGAGCAGGCGCAGACGCTTGGTCAGAGTGCCACCGAAGCCGCCCAAAAGGGACAAGATAAGTTAGATCAACTCCAGACCAAGCGTCAGCTGGACTCTCTGTATCGCGAGCTAGGTTCGATCACCTACCGCGGCGCCAACGAAGATATCACTCCAGAGGTGCAGCGATCGGAGACAGAGCGCCTAATCAGTGCGATTCGCGCGCAAGAGGAGCAGATAAAATCAACCAACACCGACCCTCCGTCGAGCGGCACGAGCGCGCCACAGAGTTAATCAACCACAGCTCTTCGGGCCTCGCGTTTTGCCAGAGGCTACCGAGTGCACAACAAGGTAGGCTGCCAACCAGAGATGATTCGCCCTTGACTCAGTGAGGATCCCATGGCCACCTATCGACCTAGCTATCGGCGCGCCCTAACCATTCCCGTTGTCTTAGCAGTGATCTTCATCGCTGTTGGACTCATCCTTGGGCAGACGCTGGGCAGTCATCAACGACTGGTAAACCAACAGAACGAGTGCCGTGCTAAACAAGTGACCGTGAGGATAGCAAGTATTACGGCAGCGACGAGCGAGCATGCCTCTTTCGAGGTGATAACGATACGCCCGCACAAGGGTATCTCCTGTACGCTCGCAGGGTATCCCACGTTGGTCACCCACAGCTTGAGCTCCATCGTCGTCACCCATCTAGGACCAACATTCGGACTCACTGCAGTGACGTTAACAACGACCCCCACCGCTCCTGGTGAGCTCCTGATCTCACCGGCGGTTACCCCATACGGACTGCGGCTGCCTGGTACGAACGGCCTACTTGTCGTCAACTCTAGTGCCAAGCCTTCGACCACGCGCTACAGACTCACACCCATCTTTGCGAGCAAGAATACGGGGACGGTCAGATCGCTCGCCGCAACCGATCTAAGCGTCGGGTAAGCCTAGCCATCGGCTGAATCAACTGCAATGCTGCGCTCCAAAAGGCTGGTATCTTGGATGACTGGCACCCCGAAACTGGACTGGCACGGGCAGAACTGGCATGTACACAGCTGGCATGTTTGGGACTGGCATCGGCATAGGCGAACTCCAGAGCCCCTCGGTTCCGGACTAGCCGCTTAACTCCTGGTATGGACGTTCTTGTAGATGAAACTCGTAGTCAAGATAGGGCATCCACTCGTCACGGACGAGACCCAGGAGGATGATCGCCGATGTGCGCCCACGCGGCACTTGTGGCGGTCGATGGAGCACGAAACTGGTCTCTGAAAGCAATCGATCTCGTTTCCGGGAGTTGCATGACCGACAAGACGCCACTACATTGTCCCAGCGATGTGGCCCGCCACGACTGCGTGGTATCACGTGATCGACGTTCTCGGCAGGAGCGCCACAATACTGACACTGATAGTGATCGCGTGCGAAGATCGCCCGTTTAGTGGGGGCGACTCTTCGAAGATGCGGAACTCGCACAAAGTATCTGAGACGAATGACCGAGGGTTCAGCGATCACCATTCGAGCTGAATGTAACAACGTCGACGTCTCTAGTACCACGTCAGCCTTGCCAACCACGACTAGGCCAATCGCCCGGTGGGTCGAAACAACACAGAGAGCCTCGTAGCTCGCGTTCAGAACGAGGACCCCTGCCACGGCGTTACCTAACCAACCCCGTCTCAACACCATGACAGCGATGCTCGAACGCATGATGCAGGGGGGCGGTCATCGCCGAGCGACCATCGGTATGGAACCGAGCATCACACATCGACTCTACTCTCCATGGACGCTAGTCTAACCGCCTCCAGCTGGCTCTCTCCCTCGCTGACCATCGAAGAAAGCGAGCGACCTCGCTGGCGCGCATGCCTCCTCCTTCGCCGGCATAGGTCTCCATGCGAAACCTCAACCAACTCAACTGTCTCTTGATCGACCAAGGTCGACCGCGCGAGCCAAACGTGAGTGCCCAGAGCTGACGAAATCCCTCAACTATCATGATCTAGGCTCGCGTGGAAGGCCTAGCAAGCGCTCGCCAATGATCGACCGCTGAATCTCAGAGGTGCCGGCGTAGATAGTACCAGCTCGGGCATGCAAAAAGACCTCATCCCACGATCGAGTGGAGTTTGGAGCGCCAACGTCATCGGTCCGAAAGGCAGAGGAGCTCGGTCGACCAACTGGGAGCAACGCATCCTCGCCGAGCGCATCCACTGCCAACTCGGTGACGAGCTGATGATACTCAGACCAAAATAGCTTGAAGATCGACGACTGTGCACCCTGTTCGGCACCTGATAGAACGCTCGATAGCCAGCTATATCCCATTGCGCGAAGCGCGAAGAGTCTGGTCTGACAACCCATGAATCTGTCGAGCAGATCAGGATCATCGAACTTGCCTTTGACTGTCAGTAGATCACCAAGCCGATCGAGTTCAGCCTGGAATCTGATCGGAAGTGTCGCCGCCGTCTCGCCTCTCTCAAAGCCCAACAACGTCATGGCAACCGCCCATCCCTGATGAAGTCCACCGACCACATAGGAGAGTTTGGAGCGAGTGCCGGTAAAAAAGACCTCGTTGAACTCAGATTTCCCCGAGATCATACGAATGGGACGAATCTCTACACCGTTGTCGGTGGACGTAGGCATAGAGCTAGCATCAGCAGAGTCATCGGCGCCGGATCCGAGCGGAACCAGCACGAAGGAGATACCTCTATGTTTGGGGGCGTCGGTATCGGTGCGGGCCAGCACAAACATCCAGTTGGCCAGGTGCGCCTCCGAGGTCCAAATCTTTTGGCCATCGAGTATCAACTCTTGGCCATCTATGCGCCCACGGAGCGCCAACGCAGCAAGATCCGAACCAGCGTTCGGCTCAGAGTACCCCTGCGCGAATCGATAGCTACCGTCTACAATCCTTGGCAAAAAGTGGCTTCGCTGCTCCTCGGATCCATGCACTAGCAAGGTATTGCCGAGCATCTGAATCCCGAAATGATCATTTGGTCCACCGGTAGGTACGCCTGCGATAGCGCTCTCTTGGGCTATCACGATCTCACTTTCGACCGTCAGGCCACGACCACCGTACTCCTTGGGCCAGGAGACTGCAAGAAATCCATTTTCATAGAGACGCGTACGCCACCAGGCGATAAATTCGGGAACCGCCTCGATTTCGAGACCGCCAACCCCTACAAAATCCTTCGGAAGCTCGCGGGCTAAGAAGGAGCGGAACTGGCGCCGAAAATCCTCAGCCTCGCTAGATAGAGAGAGGTCCACTGCCAGTTACCCGGCTACCAATACAGGAGCGCAAACCAGGTCCAAGAGGCCGACAACCAAGCTACTGATCATCACCCCGAAGCTTCTTGCCCATCGACTTGAAGCCGCCCTGCTTGAACTGACGGGTTGAGAGATCCTGGAGTGAGGCACGACCTACCCGTCGAAGGTTGCGTTCGAAGTACACCGCAGAGCCCAGCATGATCAAGAAACCGAATGCACCTAGGACAACAGAGATGGTAAAGGTCAAGATAGTAAAGGCGAGGCCAACAACGAACCCAAGCGTGGCCCATTTGAGATTTCTGCCAGAATGTTTGTAGACGGTCTCAGAGCGAACCCGGTCTGCAAACTCAGGGTCGTTCTCGTAGAAGGTCTTTTCAATCTCTTGGAGAATCCGCTGCTCATCCTCATTTAGCGGCATGACTCCTCCTCTCCTCGCATCCAACCTTCACACGTTGTAACACCCATTATTGTAGTCGTTCGCGTTGCCACGGTCTCTAAAACATCGGCCGCATGGCCAGAATTCCAACGCTGGATGCTAGCTAATCTTGTAAATCCTTCAGGAATGGCCATCAACCACTACCCCTTGTTGTCGGAGCGCCTCTACCTCCTCTAAAGATAGTTCGTCAGCTGCACCATAGAGACCAAGTACATCAGCGCTAGCACGTAGTTCGATCACGGTTACCTCCTCAGGTACTTCGTTGATCAGCTCTTCGCTGGATGCCACTCCATGGAGACCCTCTCCAGAAAGCAGTACTCGAGAGGCACCCTGATCGAGAACGCCGGCGATGTCAGCGGCCAACCGCGGACGAATATCCATCCGCACCCATAGCTGACGGCCAGATGATGCAAGCACCCTTGTCACCAGCGCAGCTAGCTCTGATCGTTCATGATGGCCAGGTCCTCGAATCTCGAGCATCTAAGCACCTCCTCGCACCAATCGGAAAAGCTCCGCCTCTCCGGTCCCTCCAACCATTCTGGCCGCCTGACGCGCACGTTCAGCCACCACCCGATCGAGAGAGTCCTGATACCTAGCCAACTGTGCACGATGAGCACGCATAGCGGCGACCTTCTTGTCTACCAGCCCATCGATACCTATCCAAGTGTTTGGCTCCAGCGTTGCAGCGAGTAGCACCTCAAGCTCCTCAACCGGATCACCGGCCTCTGGAAAATAGGCACGTTGGCGCGCTGCAGGAAAGACGGCGTCAAGAACCGCCCATCCGAGTTGACGATGATCACGATGGTTGTAATAGAGATCACCAAAGAAGACCGCAGTCGGATCCCCGGTGAGTACTACCTCTGGACGAAAACTTCTCATGAGCGTTACCAGCCTTCGCCGAAACTCTATCGTATTCTCGAGCTCTCCATCCAGATAGGCGAGCTGGATCACGTCATTGACTCCGAGCACTCGGCCGGCCTCTAGCAGTTCACGAGTCCGCTCTTCAGAGAGACGTCCAGGATCATCGCCGTCCCCTCCTTTGTCCCCTTGGGTGGCCACCGCGAGGATAACATGACACCCTTCGCCCGCCCATCGAGCCAGCGTTCCTCCACAGGCGATCTCTGCATCATCTGGGTGCGCGAAAATAGCAAGCGCGGTATCCGGAATCTTGGTGTATGTGTGCATTCTGTCCTCGATAACTACAGACTCGCAAGAATGCGACTCGCGGCAAGTTCGATGGCGCGATCATCGAGATCATAATGCGTGACAAGACGGACATCACCGGCGGGCAGAACGTTGCAGAGTACGCCGTGCTCATGAAGGCGCGCTAGGTATTGGTGTGGCTCTTGCACCTTCAAAAGGACGATATTGGTTCGCACCCCAAGGACATCGGCAGTCGCGCTCGGCAGTTGAGTCTTTATCGACGCCGCAAGGCTCCTGGCTCGTCGATGATCGTCGGCGAGACGGGACATATTGTGATCGAGGGCATAGAGGCCACCTGCCGCCATGATGCCCGCCTGACGAAGACGTCCACCCAGCCTGGCTCGCTCTATGCGAGCGCGTTCGATAAACTCCTGGGAGCCGGACAGAACCGATCCCATCGGCGCCGCTAACCCCTTCGACAGACAGGTACTCACCGCTATCGCCCCTTGGCAGAGCCCGGCTGGGGTTACATCCAGAGCTACTGCGGCGTTCCACAGTCGCGCGCCATCGATATATATCGGCGTTCCATCAGCCGCCTCAATGATCGCGTTCATGACAGTCTGATCGATCGGAACCCCTCCGCTCGGCATGTGGGTGTTCTCAACGGCGATCAGTCGTATTGGATTATGGAGTCTGCGGTACTGCCTAACCAAGTCGGCCACCTGGTCGGGGTCTGGGTATCCGTGCCTATCGTCTACCGCGAGTAGCTGGATACTCGAGTTCTTCGCGGAGGCACCAGCCTCAAATTGGAGAAGGTGAGCGCGAGCAGACACGATGACCGGATCACCAGGCTGAGTCAACGTGCGCAGAGCAACCTGATTACCCATCGTCCCTGAGGCGACAAAGAGGCCAGCTTCGAAACCAGTGAGGGCAGCGACTCGACGTTCCAAGGCACTGACGGTTGGATCCTCACCATAACCGTCATCACCCACCTCGGCCTCGATCATGAACGCGCGCATCGCTGGGGATGGTTTGGTGACGGTATCGGAGCGGAGGTCAATCACTTGCATCATCCCCACTTTAGGCCCCTCGGCTACCAGCAAGGTGACTTATGCACTAACTTGGTGGGTGTGAATCATGAACTGCTACCACTGGCCCTCGACGCCCTCGCGGAGGCTCGCACCTCACTTGCAACCCAATCCCGACGGGTGATTGATACCAAGTCCTCAGACACCGACCCGGTTACAGCGGCCGACCGAGCGCTGGAACGAGCGATTCGTGAGACCATAGCCAAACAGCGACCCCACGATAGCTTCATCGGTGAGGAGTATGGGCTGACCAGACAAGCCCAGAGTAACACGCGATGGATAGTTGATCCCATCGACGGGACCGTGAACTATAGCTATTCGATACCCTCATACGCGATCTCCATAGCCGCAGAGGTCAACGGACGGATCGAGGTTGGCCTCGTCTTTGACGTCGGCCATAACGAACTCTTCCAAGCCGTGCGTGGCCAGGGAGCGACCTGCAACGGAGAACCGATACGCCCAAGCGACCAGACCGAACTGGCCCAAGCCCTCTGTGGGACCGGGTTTGGCTACAGCGCTGCGACCCGCAAGCTACAGGCACAAGTGCTACTAGAGGTCATAGATGAGATCCGTGACATTCGTCGCTTTGGAGCGGCAGCCATTGACATCTGCTGGGCGGGTGCAGGCAGAATAGACGGTTACTTCGAGACCGGACTCAAGGTATGGGACTACGCCGCCGCCTCACTCGTCGCCACCGAGGCGGGAGCTAACTTTATCACCGATCTGCCTGGAATCGGAGATGACGGACTCACCATCGTCGCCGGGCCAGCACTCTTCGAAGCGCTTCAGGCACGCATCGCTGGGCTCTATCGACAAGCTAACAGCTAGCGCGATGCTCTCCAGTGAGAGGCGGCATGCTCTTTTGCCAGTGGCCGACTCATAAACCGAACCATCGGTCAGCACTTGTGCTGTCACGCTCGGTTTGCACAAGCTCCGCAGCAAGCTAACTAGAGACCAACGTGAGTTCATGTGCGCGCAAGGACCCAAAGCGCAACCGCGTGCGACTTCGCACCGAGTCATCGCTCAGCGCCGACATCATCTCAGTCGAATTCTTATCCTTGGGCTTCGAAATGCTGCTTGAGTTTGGCCAGCGTCCGCACCATCGAGGTGAGGTTACGACTGGGTACACCGAAGAGTTCATAGAGGTACCGCAGTGGAGCCTTGCCCCATTCGAACGACTCAGTGACCCTAGTATCTCCACCGCCTAAGTCTTGGAGCTGGTATCGCCAGACATGACGGCCCGAATGTCGCCAGGCGATCTCGCTGTTCTCTGCAAAGGTCACGACAGTATTGGTGATCGTATAGGGCACGACCATATACATTTTCATCCGAAACTTCGCTCCCGGGTAGAGACGGTCAGGTCCAATCAGCACCTGTCGCACGGTGTTTGAGCCGTCGACGGAGACGTGATTAGCAGGACGGGCAAGGTAGTCAAAGAGCTCGGACGCCTGTGCGTGAATGATGATATCTGTACTCTTGACTCGGTTCACTCCCGGCCTCCTTGATCTTCCTTCTTACGCAAAGTAAAACTGCGATCGTCGATCTCCAAAACCTCGCGGCGAAAGTCATCGACTCCGTCAAAGTTCTTGTAGACACTGGCGAATCGAAGGTAACCCACCTCGTCGAGCGTCCGAAGTTGCTCGAGTATCCGCAGTCCAATCTCGGTCGAGGTAACCTCGGCGAGCGATCGCAACTGTTCTTCAAGTTCTGACACGATCCGATCAACCTCGGTAGCAGTTACCGGCCGATTCTTCAAAGCCGCCAGCATTCCGCGGACGATCTTCTCGCGATCAAACTCTTCGCGCTCGCCTGTTCGCTTTATCACCACCGTTTTGACGCCTGCATAGCGCTCAAAAGTGGTAAAGCGACGTGAACAGCTGCTACATTCGCGACGACGGCGAATCGCCTCGCCATCTTCGACTACTCGAGATTCAATGACTCGCGTATCGTCCGCATTACAATAGGGACATCGCACCTAATTCGGTTTCCTTTACTGGACCTACACCGCTCAGCTTAACCGCTGCGCAGCCGCAATAGCTGGTAAACATATGTACGAGAACATCTGCTACACTAGTGCTAACGAAAGGGGTCCACAAAGTGCCGCGTACAAACGATGATGTGAGGATCGAGATCGTTAGTTTCCTAAAAGAGACCCTCGATCAAAGAGGATACCCACCATCTATCCGTGAGATTGGTGCACACGTTGGCCTCTCCTCTCCTGCGTCAGTCCAACACCATCTTCGGCGGCTCGAAGCCGATGGACTGATCCATCGCGATCCCACTCGCTCTCGTGCGATCTCGCTCTCCAACGAGCCTCCGCGTGCGATCGAGATACCCCTCCTCGCCTCCGTCGGCGCCGGCTATTCGGTTGTCGCCGAGACAAGCGCAAGTGAGATGCTCGCCGTCCCATCTTCGATGCTTGGAAGCGGCGATCACTTCGCGCTCCAGGTTCGCGGCGACTCGATGATCGACGCTGGCATCTTCGATGGCGATTTTGCCATCGTTCGCCAACAGCCGGATGCCAATGACGGAGACATCGTTATCGCCACTGTTGATGACCAGTTCGGAACGATCAAGGTACTCCGCAAGGTCGGAAACAGGGTCCTTCTTGAGGCTCGCAACCGACGCGACCCTAATCTTCAAATCCCCTCTGAGATCACCCAACGTGGCAGAGTCCAGGGCAAGGTAATCGCGCTCTGGCGCAATCTCTGAGCCGCGCTGTCGCTCGGATAACAATCGCACCCTCTGCACTATCTAGCCACTTCAGCGGCTTGCACTCCATCCATGGAGACGGAATTGAGGCCAGATAGGCTGCCGCTGCGGTCTAACGTGCCTGGCACTCTTGCTTCAAACGGGCCGAGAAGACCAATAAGCGCTGATCACCCTCTCCAGGGGTCCTGCCTGCATCCTTTGACGAGTGTACGCCAGCCGCGACTCGCAGCTCACAGAGCACCTGATCTAGCAGATCTACGTCTTCGCAAGGCTAGAGCCACGACACCTAGTATCAGCAATAGCACGACAACCCCACCCAGAACAATGAGTGTCGACGTTAACCTACTACCAGTAGTACTAGATGTACTAAGCAGAACCGGACCCTTGTTCCCTCCCCCACCAGCCAAGCAGGTGGTGCTAGAGGGACAGGCGATGGTGTAGATGATACCAAGCCCTGAGCTATTGTGCTCCAGTCCTGGTGGGAGGGTGACCGAATCCCAGCTGGTGCCGCCATTGGTGGAGCGCAGGAGCACCGCACCTTTGGCGCCTTGGCCACCAGCCAAACACGTCGTGCTAGAGGGACAGGCGATGGTGCCGATCGCTCCAAACACTGACCTAGTGTGCGCATGGAGTCCCAGGTTTGATGGGAGGGTGACCGAATCCCAGCTGGTGCCGCCATTGGTGGAGCGAAGGAGCACCGCACCTTTGGGACCCAAGCCGCCAGCCAAACACGTGGTGCTCGAGGGGCAGTTTATGGTGCGGATCGCATCAAGGTTGTGCCTAGGGAGCTCCGGGCCTGGTGGGAGGGCGACCGAATCCCAGCTGATGCCAGTATCGGTAGAGCGAAGGAGCACCGGACCGTTGGTGCCTTGGCCGCCCGCCAAACACGTAGTGCTAGAGGGACAGGTGATGGTGTAGATGGCACCAAGCCCTGAGCTATCGTGCGCCAGGCCTGGTGGGTGGGCGACCGAATCCCAACTGCTACCAGTATCGGTAGAGCGAAGGAGCACCGCTCCCTTGGGGCTCAAGCCCGCAAGCAAGCAAGTGGTGCTAGAGGGACAGGTGATGGTGATGATCGCTCCAGCGTGGAGCCTACGGAGCCCCAGTCCAGGTGGAAGGGCCACTCGATGCCATGTAACTCCGCCATTGCCGGAGCGAAGGAGAGCTGCGCGCGTAGAACCACCCATACCCCCAGCCAAGCAGGTGGTGCTAGAGGGACAGTTGATCGTCAAGATCTGGGCACCATGACTCAATGGGAGACCGACCGAATGCCAGCTGGTGCCTGAATCGGTAGAGTTAAGCAGAACCGCACCCTTGGGGCCTTCACCTCCGATCCGGCAACTGGTGCTAGAAAAACAGTTGATCGTCGAGATCAGCCCTCCGAGTCCCAATGGGAGGGCAACTCGATGCCATGATGGTGCCTTCGCACTCACAAGAGTGATCGGAGACAGAGCGGCCAGTGACAGGAGCGCACTGACCAGAAGGATCAAGCCAACATCGAGCACCCACAGTAAGTAACGTGGCTTCGACAATGAGCTCTTGCCGGACCGACTAGGACTCCAAGACCCAACCCGCGTTCGATGCATTGAAGTGATTTTCATCTCCGAATTCCCCCATTTAGTCTTGGTACGAGATGCGCACCACGGTTGTGCACTGATCGGCGCACAACCATTACGTCGAGCCGGTTTGGGCTCCGATAATTGAGCGGTTAACCATCCAGGTCTGATTCCCACTCACATGTCCCCAACAAATGTCACTAAATAAGCTAGCGGCACCCGTCTTGAGGTCACATCAAAACTCGTCGAATTAGCTCCACTCACAACTCATCGAAATCTTCGTGCGTGGTCATGGTTCAAGCATGTGACCGCAAAGCTACGCTCGCTTGCTGCCGATAAAGGCGATGCCAGAGATGGGCGGATTAAGCACGTCCATTAGCTGCTCTGCCTTTACATTCGCGAGTGCCATCGCTATCCGCGGATCCTCGGCTGAGGCTCCGATGGCGTAATAGCTATGTTTGCGCTACTAACAGCGGACAGATAACTGTCTAGTTTGGAGCCGTTCTTCGCTCCGGGATCTCCGAGCCAAACGATCAGACACTAGCAGCAACGCTGTCAATCCAACTCGCTAGCGTCTCAAGTGAGCTATGTAGCTTCACCTTCTCGAGTCGCTCGTTGCCGCCATGAGCGAGCAGAGGGTCGCCCGGACCAAAGTTAACCGATGGAACCCCAAGTGAGGAGAGAAAGCTTACGTCCGTCCAACCGAGTTTCGCGCGAACCTGACCCGCCGATTCGATCAACGCCTCGAAACCTTCCTGCACTGGAGCAGCCCCCTCGACAACCTCCTCTGCCTCCAGCAAGTCATCATCACCTAACACCGGTCGCAGCCACTCAAACAGCTGCTCTAGGGCTTGTTCACCGGAAAGATCGGGCGCAAAACGGTAGTTCAACCAGAGCCTCGCTCGATCGGGAACGACATTATTGGCGACAAAACTCTCCACTCGCGTCGGCGACAACGACTCTTGAAAGTGGACACCAGCGAGCAACGGTCGACGACGTTCGAAGTCAGTGGCGCGCGCCAGCAGTTCGCCAACACGATCGATCGCATTGACACCCATCCATGGCCTTGACGTATGCGCACGCCTACCGGCTAGCTCCAATCTAAGCCGTAGGCTACCCTGACAGCCGAGCTCAACAACCCCATCCGTCGGCTCAAGCAGCACTGCGAGGTCGTGGTCGGCCACCATCGCCTCTGCCGGACCGAGAAGATGGAGCCCATTGCGTTCGAAGGCGACCTCCTCACATGGGTAGAAGACCATGGTCATCGGGAGTGCACAATGTCGATCGGCGAGCGAGAGCATCACCGCCAACCCACCCTTCATATCGCAGACGCCAAGGCCGTAGAAGCAATCTGTGTCCTCGTCAACGCCCTGGTCGCCCGGGACGGTATCGAGATGCCCACAGAGCAGCAGCCTCGGTCCAGGTCCTCCATCGCGGTGTGCTATCACGGTGTTTCCTACGCGATCCACTCGCCAGTCGGACTTGGTCGCCAGCCGCGCAACAACGTAGTCGGCGATCGCATCCTCCTCCCCTGAGACCGACGGAATCACCAGCAGGTCACGTAGCGAGGACTCTAGGTCACTCACAGCCCGGCGCCATGGTCACGCAGAATGGCGTTGAGTTCAGTCTTCTCATGGCGCCGACCAGGGTCTAGGCGTGAAACAATCAAGATACAGCTCATACCAAAAACGCCACCAGGCGTCTCGCGCATCCTGGTGCCGGTCACCGCCACCGACCAGGCTGGAATTACACCGCGACCAAGTTCCTCACCAGTGGACAGATCGAAGATCGGAATAGTGGGGGTGACGATAGTGCCGGCGCCGATCACCGCACCTTCACCAACACGGGCACCCTCGACGACCATGGCCCGCGAGCCTACGAAAGCGTCATCCCCAATCACTACCGGCACCGCCTGAGGAGGTTCGAGTACTCCACCGATTCCAACCCCACCCGACAGGTGTACCCGCTCCCCTATCTGTGCACACGAGCCGACGGTCGCCCATGTATCCACCATCGTCTCAGAGCCGACCCATGCACCGACGTTCACATAGCTCGGCATCAGCGTCACCCCTGGCCCAAGATACGAACCAAAACGCGCCGAGGCACCGGGGACGACACGAACCCCCGCTCGTGCATAATCGTGCTTCAACGGGAGTCGATCGACAAACTCAAATGGTCCCAGGTTGTAGGTCGTCAAACCGCGAAGTCGAAAGGATAGCAGGATAGCCTTCTTCACCCACTCGTGGACGACAACGGTGTCCGTCGACTGGTCAAGTTCGGCTACCCGCAACGACCCCTGGTCGAGTTCGGTGAGAACTTCATATACTTGGCGGCGTGCCGCAACATCCTCGGGCGAGAGCGAGCTACGCCGCTCATAGAGTGCCTCGATCTCAGCAGAAAGAACCATAACGGTAAACCTACCCGGCTCACCCCAGTCGCGACGCTAACGTCTCCATCTGTTTGGAGGATATCGTCGCCGATATACGCACGTAACGATGATCACCGTAGTCGGCTCCTGGCGCCGTTACGAGGCCAATCTTGCTTGCGAGCATGGTAGCCAATGCGGTCCCATCATGGTTAAATTCCTCAGTCGCTCGAACCCAGAGGTAGATTCCCCCGTCTGGAAGTGGAACCGGCGTCTCGAGCAAGCTACCAATCCATTGGGCGAGCAGTCGAAGTCGTTCGAGATAACGGCGACGCTGCTCTCCAACATGTTCTTCGTCCGCAAACATCTGCGTCGCCACCGCCTGTACCGGTCCCGGTGGCATGAGTCCAAGCCCACGTCTCAGCTCCGAGATCTCACGGACCAGATCACCATCGCCAGCGTATAGTCCCACCCTGAGTCCTGCAAGATTCGAACGCTTTGACAACGAAAACACGGCGAGGCGACCAGCGACGCCCAACTCAAGTAGCGACGAAGGGTCGCGAGTCCAACCGAAGTCGTGATAACACTCGTCGGAGGCGATGATCACTCCATTGCGCTCCCCGAATCGAGCTGCTCCCGCCAGATCATAGATCGCACCTGTCGGATTATTAGGAGCATTGACCCAGGCTATGAGAGCCCGTCGTGCAACCTCCTCAGGGACTGCCTCGAAATCGAGGCCCCCGTTAGCTAGCAGCGGAACTCGGTAGCTCTCAAGGCCTGCCCATGCTGCGCCAAACGTGTAGCTAGGGTACGCGATCGACGGCACCAAAACAACGTCACGATCTGGTCGACGTCGTACGAGGATCGAAGGAAGGAGCGAGATGAACTCCTTGGAACCGATGGTGGCACCAACTTGATGAAGGTCGAGATCGATCCCTACGAAGCCTCCCAACCACCCGAGCGCCGCCTCCTTGAAGGCCAACGACCCGTCAGAGCGCGGGTAGTGGCGTTCGGCGTCCGAGGATGCCAGGATGCGTGGGACCACTGCAGGGGGTGGATCAACCGGAGACCCGACCGCGGCATCGACCACCTCGAGGCCACTCTCATAGGCAATCTCACGCAGCTGGGCAACCGTCTTGGTTCCTGTCGATGCATACTCGTTCACGGCCCTACCCTAACAGCACCTAGTCAACAATGTTACCGGAAAATTAACAGCACTCAAGACAGCTCATCCGTATCCTCCACCGCCCGATCGGAGACGACACTCTCGATGTGTCTGCGCAAGAGGGCACGAGCGGCATCATCGGCGCGAACTCTAACCTCGATGCCATCATCTTGGTTCTCCTCGGAGAGCACTTCGGCCTCTCTATGGATCTCTGCGAGTATGTCACCGCGGTCGAAGGGGACTCGAAATACCTCGACGCGATTCAACGCCCTGAGACGATCTCCGACAACCGCGAGAAGGTTATTTACACCTTCGCCGGAGGTGACCGAGATGGCGATGCCGTCGGGCAGGTCATCGGAGGCATAGCCAAGATCGATCTTGTTGAGCACAACCAGCTCGGGCACCTCGCTCGCACCGATCTCCGCTAACGTCGCTCGCACCTCGCGCATCTGATCAAGAGCGTGAACGCTGGAGGCGTCGACGACGTGAATCAGGAGATCCGCCTCCGCGACCGCATCTAGAGTCGACCGGAACGCCTCAATTAGCTGATGTGGAAGCTTGCGGATGAAGCCGACGGTATCTGCGAGCAGAATCGTCTCACCACCAGGAAGTTTGAGACGCCTAGTGCGTGGATCAAGGGTTGCAAAGAGACGGTCCTCGACTACCACGTCAGCACCTGTTAGCGCATTTAGCAACGATGACTTCCCTACGTTCGTATAGCCCACCAGTGCAACCTGGGAGTTGCGCCCATGCAGGCGCGATTTGCGCTGCAGCCGGCGTTGTCGCTCGAGTGCCGCCAACTCACGCCGAAGTTGACCGATGCGCTCCTGAATACGGCGACGGTCCTCCTCTAGCTTGGTCTCACCTGGACCGCGGGTACCGATCCGTCCCACCTGCTGGGAGAGGTTGGTTCGCCGCCCGACCAGTCGCGGAAGCCGGTATCGCAAAAGTGCCAGCTCGACTTGAGCCTTCCCCTCTTGACTGCGAGCATTCTGAGCAAAAACATCGAGGATCACTGCAGTGCGATCGATCGCTGTCCGTCCCAATACCTTCTCAAGATTACGCTGCTGTCCAGGGGTAAGTTCGTCATCGAAGACGACAGTGTCGACATCAAAACTCTCCGACAAGACTGCGAGCTCGTCCACCTTGCCCTTGCCTATATAGGTGGCTGGGTCGGGACGCTCGCGAACCTGAATCTCGCGATGGACCACCAGTGCCCCGGCGGTGTCGACGAGACTGGCAAGTTCGTCGAGCTGATCGTTCACCATCTGTCGCTCGCGTCCACTGGTCGCGACACCAACAAGCAAGATACGTTCCTGGAAACTGCGTTCGATAAGGGTCACGAGGAGAACAACCACCCAGCTGGAGTCATATCCGCAATCAACAGTGAGGGGCCTCGCAACCACACCTCGTCGTCGCCACCGATATCGCTAGTAATATCTAACGGCGGCTGATGCGAATCGCTCACGTCCATCGTGAGACGAGTAGCTGGCCCTGGCACAAAGTGGACCATGAGTTCGCCACCGGGGTTCTCTACCGCAGCCAACTCCCTAACCCAACCCAGATGTCGGGCCACGCGAGCAACCGCTACCGACCCAGTCCCACAGGCCATCGTCGGTCCAACGCCGCGTTCGAAGACACGCATTACGCAACCATCTTCACTTCGTACCATCCACTCGACGTTGATACCATCAGTCTCGATCGCCTCCTCCTGATAACGCGCCCCCTCGGTAGCGATATCGACGTCCTCAAGCGCAGCGAGGCTATCGAGGACTATCACGCGGTGTGGATTACCGACGTCAACCAAGAAACTCCCATCGGCCTCTACCGTTAGCACCACGCTACCCATCGTGGTCTCGCCGACCCAGGCCCAATTACTCTTCTCGACGAGTCGATAGTGGCGCAACCCTGCATCGGTGACGATCGACTGAGATGGTGGAAGACCATGGCGAGCAACCAGATAGTGGCCGAGACAGCGCAGCCCGTTGCCACTCATCTCCGCACGAGAACCATCCTGGTTGAATAGATGCATCACTGGTCGATCCTTGTCGGCTAGATCTACCAAGATGAGCCCATCTGCGCCGATCCCATATGACCGGTCTAGCAACGCAGTAATAGCCTCGGCATCCGGCAAAGCACCAACGACCTCACCTATCAGGAAGTCATTTCCCGCTCCGGTAAACTTAACTAGCTCCAAAACTACGCTTCTCCTCTCATGCGTGTAGACCCACTGCTCGTCAACGCTGGACGGCCGCCGCTGGTTACCAGCCATTACTTGCGAATCCCTTCCAGCAGAGTCGGCCACCCCAGGTGGCGATGTCGATAGCCTCACTCCGTGGTCCCCGGTTGGAGCACAACCTTGACTAAGTAGTCGATCGGCGAGCTCGATCCCATGGTCGATACTAGGCACCCAAGTGATGCGCGGGTCCCGTCGCAACCAACTCAACTGCCGCTTCACCAGTCGGCGCGTCCGTCGCGCAATCGTCTCAATAGCCTCATCGAGTGTTACCTGCCCCTCCAGGTAGGCGGTGAGTTCTGCAACACCTATAGCCACACGTGCAGTGCGCGATGGGTTCATCGTTAGCACTCGTGCAACCTCATCGACCCACCCATCGGCGATCTGAGACTCGATACGCGCGCGGATCCGGCGTTCTAGAAGGTCAGCTGGAAGGGCGAGCCCGATCTGCGGATAAAGCTGTGGGCCATCGGTACCCAGCCGATTACCGGCAACGCTCTCTGTGCCGCCACTAGCTAGTGCCACCTCGAGCGCTCGCTGCAACCGACGGCGATTGCGCGGATCCACACCTTCGGTGGCGGCCGGGTCGAGCTGGGAGAGTAGATGGAAGGCGGAGCGGTCGTCGACCTCGTCTAGAAGCCGGGTCTCAAGCCATCCGCGTACGCCAGGCGCACCTCTTGGCGGGACGAATCCATTCACGATAGCGCGAATCCAGAGCGCAGTTCCGCCGACAAAGAGTGGCCTCTGCCACTGATCGCGGAGCCGGGCGAACTCAACCCCTAGATCATGAAGGAACTGGCCGAGAGAGTACTCCACATCCACAGGCACATGAGCCACACAGCGATAGCCGAGCTCCTCGATAACCGCAGCGGCAGGCATAGCTGTAGTTATGGGCAAGCCGTCATAGACGCTAAGTGCATCGACTGCAATCGGAACGAGATCCCGATGACGCAGGGCTATGGCGTTGGCGAGGTCAGTCTTTCCCGACGCCGTCGGCCCCACGATCGCCAACCCATCAATAGTGCCCGTCTGCCCACCAACCTCTGCGATCAAAGATCTACCACCTCTCCCCACCAGCCTAGCCATTAGGATGGATCCAAGACGAAGACCCGACCTCACGAGTCAATCCACAGAGCCCAAGCGCCTCACGGAGCAAGGGCGGAGCTTTAGCTCCAAAGGATTGAAGCAGCGAAGTCGCCGGCCCTGGAAGGAAGCCATGCAACTCAAGCCCGGAACAAGTTGGAATGAACTCTACGCCAAAGCAGCAGCCATCGCCCCACAGGCGTTTACAGACTCGGGTGTTGCAAACTATTGGGGTGGACGTTGGAGAGAGGAGGGTGAGGTCCATCCGGCCACCTCGCCGGTGGACAACTCGCGCATTCATGGACCACTCCTACTTGATACACATCAGGCTGCACACGCCCTCGATAGCTGTGTCAGCGACCACTTCAAGTGGATGAAGGTACCGCTTGCGGAGCGCAAGGCTCGCACTGAGCGTGCAATCGCCAAGATAGTTGAGCACCGCGAGCTACTCGCACTGCTCCTGACATGGGAGATAGGCAAGCCCTACCGTCAAGCCATGGTCTCGGTCGACCGAACGACCTCAGGAGTCGAGTGGTACCTTGGTGAGATCGACAGAATGTTAGAGGGGCGTGGCCCACTTTCGGGACCAGTTTCAAACATCGCTTCATGGAACTATCCATTGTCGGTACTCGCCCATGCCCTCTACGTCCAGATGCTTTCGGGCAACGCAGTTATAGCCAAAGCACCTACCGATGGCGGAGTGGCGGCACTGACGCTGGCGATGTCGTTCGCGATCGACGAGGGCATGCCGGTGACGCTGGTGAGTGGCCTCGGAGGCAAGCTCTCTTCAGTCCTGGTAAGGTCACCCGAGATCGGGGCATTAGCCTTCGTAGGCGGACGAGATACTGGTGGCAAGATCGCCTCAGATCTCGTGCGGACCGACAAGCGACACATGCTCGAACAGGAGGGGCTCAACGCCTGGGGGATCTGGGACTTCTCGCAGTGGGATCTCCTCGCCCCGATGATCAAAAAGGGTTTCGAGTATGCCAAGCAGCGATGCACCGCCTACCCAAGGTACGTCATCCAGCGTCAACTCTTTGATGATTTCCTTGCGATGTATATCCCCATCCTCTCCTCGCTCACCGTCGGTCATCCGCTGGCGGTAGCCAATCCAGATGACCCCATTCCTGACGTTGACTTTGGACCGGTAATCAACACCGCAAAGGCCGCAGAGTTGAGGACCAATATCGACGACGCCATCGAACGAGGTGGTATACCGATCTACCGTGGAAAGCTCGATCCAACCCGGTTCCTCGACGGTCAGGATACGAGTGCCTATGTGGCGCCGGTAGCGATTCTGGACCCTCCTCGCGCCTCCCCGCTCTATCACGCCGAGCCCTTTGGACCGGTGGACACGCTGGTGATCGTCGATACCACTGCCGAGCTGTTGGCCAAGATGAACGTCTCCAACGGCGCCCTGGTATCATCGCTGGCAAGCGATGACCTTGATCTCGCTGCTACCCTAGCCCAAGAGGTGAATGCGTTCAAAGTCGGCATCAACCAGGTCAAATCAAGAGGAGATCGTGAAGAACCCTTCGGAGGACGTGGAGCCTCGTGGAAGGGTGCCTTCGTAGGCGGCGAGTATCTGGTGCAGGCGGTAACTGAAGGTCCGAGCGAGTCTCGACTCTACGGCAACTTCCCTGAATACCAGCGCTATCCCGATCTCGGGTGATTCGACTCGAACGCCTTCGGCTATATAGCGCCGATCTCGAACTCCGCTCACCCTTTCGGTCCTCCGAGAGCACCCAGCGGAGCAAGAGAACCTATCTAGTCGAACTCGAGTCAGACGACGGCGTCACTGGCTGGTCGGAGATCAGCGCCCAGGAGGATCCCTCCTACTGGCCAGAGACCGTCTCTAGCTGCCTCGACGTCATCGAGCACCACCTCGTACCCAGGCTTGGGATCGCACTTGAGTCGCCATTTGACATCGCCCGAGTCTTCGCGTCGATCAGGGGCAACCAGATGGCGCGCGCAAGCATCGAGATGGCACTCTTTGATCTCTGGGCTCACCGCGAAGGAGTTAGCCTTTGGCAGCTCCTCGGAGCCGCCTCCGACCGGACCCACATCACAGCCGGTGTCTCGCTATCGCTCGCAGACGACATCGACGGGCTCCGCGAAGAGCTCGCCATCTACCAACAAGACGGTTATCGTTTCTTCAAAGCCAAGATCGCACCAGGGGCAGATGCGGCGATTCTCGAGCTTTGCGGCACTGAATTCGCGCTCGATCACCTCGTATTAGACGCGAACGGAAGTTACAGCGGCGCTCATGCAGGAGAGCTGGACAGGCTCGATAGCCTTGGGGTGGCGTTGCTAGAACAGCCGCTGACGGAGCGAGATTTCGCCGGCCTAGCAGATACTGCTCGTAGACTCCGGACACCGATCGGACTCGACGAGTCGGTTGGAGGAGTTGACGACATCGTAACGGCCCTGCGACTGGGGATGAGACCCACAATCAACCTCAAGCCGAGTCGAGTCGGCGGCTACGTTGAGTCGCTAAAGATTATTGAACTATGTAAACACGAGGGTCTCCATCTCCGCATCGGCGGCATGTTGGAGACCGGAATAGGGCGAGCGCACAACCTCGCCCTCGCCTCCCATCCAGCCTTTGACCGGGTCGGTGATCTTGCAGCTAGCGATCGCTACTTTGCAAATGACCTCACGGAACCCTTCGTATTGACCGCTAACGGAACGATCGAACGCCCAACTGGAACCGGCTTGGGGCGGGTGCCTGACCCAGCATGGATCTCATCAACCTCTTGTCTGGAGCTGCACATCGGCAGATCATGAGCGCTGCATCATGGCAATTGGACACCATCCAACGCAACGCTCATGATCTGTCAATCGTTTGCCAGGAGAGATACGTGGGCGGTACTGCGGTCTTCTCAACACGGAGGAATCAGTACGTTAACCCAGCTAGCTAGATCGAGGTCTCGTTCGGTTACGGTGCCGACGTCGTGGCTGCTGAGCTCCACTACGATGCTGCGATACTCGACTATTAGCGTAGGATGGTGGTTACGCCAAATCGCCAAGAGCGACACGGCAAGCCCAGCAACGACCACCTTCTCGTATGAGTCGAGTTCTATGCGGCGAACGAGCCTTGATCCATCAAGGCTCCAGCCCTCTGGAATCTGTACCACAAGCGCAGACTAGTCGATCGCCATGAAGCCTGTCTATGCGCTGCCGCGAGTCTACTGATCGTCTCCCATGCTTGCCCAACCACCTCCTGGTGGCCGATGACGCCCGCTCATGGACAAACTATCGAGTCTCGATAACTGGAGCCAGGAACACGTACATCGACAGATCCAGAATTCGCCACTAGGCACGGCTCACGCAGCTATACGACCACTCCAAAGCAATATCTCAAGCGAGCCCCATTCAATGACGAAACCTGGTCCAAGGCGACAATCGAACGAGGAGGATGCGGATGGCTCGTATTGGACGCACCCACGATGCACAGCCTGCGGGCAAGGTGGTCACGCCGACACAAGCGAGCAACATCGAACTGATGGCCGAAGGTATTGGCCAGACCGGCCTACTGGTGGTCGAGGCTGCAACCAAGGTCGAGTCGATCGCAACCAACATCACAAAACAGGTAGAGTTATTCAAAGAGCTCACGCTTGCCGCTCGTGAACTGCGTGACGGAAATCGCTCACTCTCCGATGATGCCGAAGCAGCGGCAGACGCCACACGCAGGATGAACCATGAACTGGCTCAGTCCCGGGAGGAGATGACCGCCTCGCTCGCAGAGGTGAACTACATGATCAAGTGGGTTGGCGATACCAGCACGCAGCTTGAGACCCTTCAACAGGAGATGGAGGACGTCGGCAGAATCGCTCATCACATCGACTCCATAGCTCAACAGACCCACGTTCTCGCACTGAACGCCCACATCGAAGCGGCGCGTGCTGGCACTGGCGCCACCGGCTTTACGGTCATCGCCAACGCGATACGCGATCTAGCGGATCAAGCCATCGATGCGGCGGCATCGATATCTGCAACCTTGGATCCGTTGATTACATCGGTAAACGAGCTCGGGGGCACCACAAAGAGTGCACGTCGTGGTGCCGAGCGAGCCCGCGGAGCTATCGACATCGTCGCGGGATCGATCGAGCGCTCACAGCAGGAGGGCGACGTACTCGATCATCGCGTGGAGGCGATCGCGACCTTCTCGCGGACTATCAACGATAAGGTCGATCTGTTCTCGAGTTCACTCCTGTCACTATTCGAGGGCGTGGAGCACTCCGAGAATGATCTCGGAGCTGCCACGCTCAGTCTCGATAATCTGATGCAACGCACCAACTCTCTCGTTCACCTCAGCGCAAAGATAGGTGTCGAGACTCTAGATACACCCTTCGTGACTGAGGTAGTTCGGTGTGCGCAAGAGATCGAGGTCATATTTGAAGCAGCGATCACCTCTGGCGAACTGAGCATCGATGAACTCTTTGATGAAGACTACCAAGAGATCCCAGATACCAACCCGACCCAACATCTCACTCGCTTTGTGACCTTCGTAGATGCCGCGGTACAGGACCTACTGGAGGAGTTCTTGGAGTTCTCACCGGCGGTCGTCTTTGCCGCAGTAGTCGATCGCAACGGATATCTATCCACCCATAACCTCAAGTATTCATCACCACAGACCTCCGATCCCGTTTGGAACGCAGCACACTGTCGCAATCATCGCTTCTTCGACGACACAACAGGAATCAATGCGGCGCGCAGTCGTAACGACTTTCTCCTCCAGACCTACCGGCGCGACATGGGAGGCGGGGAATATCGGCTCATGAAAGACGCATCTGCTCCAATCTACGTCTCCGGCCTTCACTGGGGAGCTCTCCGCTTAGGCTACGCCCCTCTCGCTGATGATGCCCAATCGCCCGAGCGCCAGAGGGTTCAGAGGGCCTCCAAAATAGCGAAGGCCACAACACCACCATCGGTGGGCGACCGTGGAGAACTCGACGCTCTCATGTCGCCTTGGTGACACACCGATCTCCGGTATCAGCTCAAAAGGGTCACCCCGCAGCTATCGCAGGGCGATGGAATCGCCACTTAACCAGCTGCTCAGGGCCGATCCACACGCCTAATGTGAGACGCCAATATACGGACGCCTGCTATAGGATGGTTCCACAAATCGACACCCTCCATAGCGAGCTGGCAGTTCAGATCCCAGCAACCGATCCAAAACTCGCCCGCCACATCGCCACCATGACAAGCTCGCTAGGCGCCGAACCAAGCCGTCAATCGCGTGCTAGCAGCTCACCATGGAGAAAGTGAGCTCCAGCATCGAAGATGCGAGCGTTGACGTACTCACCTCGATAACGATCGCCATCGAGACCGGCAACGTGAACCAATTTGTTCTGCCGCGTGCGACCAGAGGCGACGGTCGCATCTCGCTTAGATGGGCCATCTACTAAGACCTCTTCGATCCTGCCTACTCGTGCGTGATGCTTGGCCGCCGCACTGCGTTCGGTTACAAGCTTGAGTCGTTCAAATCGCTCTGCAATAACCTCTGGCGCGATAAAACGATCACGCCACTCCCCTGCTTCAGTACCTGGACGTGGAGAGTAGATAAAGGTAAAGGCAGAGTCAAACTCACAACGAGCGACCAACTCTAACGTCGCCTCGAAGTCATCCTCGGTCTCCCCGGGAAACCCGACAATGATATCGGTCGTGACAGCGAGATCCGGGATAATCTCCCTAGCCAACTGCAGCTTCTCGAAGAACCGCTCACCGCGATACCCACGGTGCATAGCCGCCAAGATCCGGTCACTACCAGATTGCAGCGGAAAATGAAGGCTCTCACAAACCATAGGAGATTCAGCCATAGCTTGGAAAGTCTCTTCGCGCATATCCTTTGGGTGAGGGGAGGTAAAGCGAACACGACGTATGCCGTCGACTGCACCTACAGCCCTCAACAGGTCGGCAAAAAGAGGCCGAATTCTTGGAATCGAGTCACTGACATAGACCTGACCGGTCAGGAATCCACGGTCTCCAGACTCGATCTCCTCGCGACGCATGCGTCGCGTAAGATCTCGACCGTATGAGTTCACATTTTGGCCAAGCAAGGTAACTTCGGTGACGCCTTGAGAAGCCAAGCTTCGTACCTCATCAACCACAGCCTGAAATGGTCGGCTCACCTCCCCACCACGCACCTGGGGGACGATGCAAAACGCACAGTTGTTGTCGCATCCGGTCTGGATGGTTACCCAAGCCTTATGGCCGTCGGTCGGTTCAGCTACGAGATCAGCCAACGGATCCAACCCATCGCTAGCCTCGGTAACGTCGATCACATGGCGCTCCCCGTCACTGCGCTCAAGGAGTTGTGCAATCGATCCAAGCGCGTGGGTTCCCACCACTACGTCAACATGAGGCGCCCGTTCGAAGATAGCTGCTTGCTCACCCTGTGCGAGACAGCCAGCAACCACAATACGCATCCCCGGATCGACGGCTCGACGTTCACGCAACTTGTTTACCTGCCCGAAAAAACGGTTGTCAGCGTTCTCTCGTATGGTACAGGTATTGAACACGACCACATCGGCAATCTCTTCAGAGGCGGCTGGAGTCATACCTTGGCGCCTCAGAATTGTCACGATCCGCTCGGAGTCGTTCTCATTCATCTGGCAGCCAAATGTTTTGACGTAAAAACTCTTCATCTGATCGAGGAGTCTAGTTGGCCAACGATCTGTATCGGAGAAGCCAGGCACACCAGCACATGCACTCCACCAACACGATCGCCTCCTGCCAGCGGCGAGCGATCCGTCCAACTTCGAACCAAACCAGCAACCGATAGCGTCCGTTCTCAACAAACGACCGGCGACTAAATCGGGGATGGCTCAAGCAGAGGCTACCCCAAGAGGACCTCCATCGCCTGCTGCAAATAGGCATCGCCCATAGTCGTCAGCTCTAGCCTTGAGCCACGCTCCAAGTCCGCAAACCTACAATGTGCAATCCATCGAATGGAGGCTATTCGGATGTTCTTGTCGGCCATCCAATCGATCAGATTTGCCTCCCAATCTCGCATCATCAACTACTTCGCGGAGGTTATCCGACACTCATCGTACGAAAATGAAGTCGGAGGCATCCGCAACTTGGAGGCACCAATAGAAGATCTCCCCACGCTCTCTAGGAACTTTCGGAGCAAGCTTCTTGGTGAAGGTAGCACTGCTTCGTGAGACAGGCTAGTTACGCAAACGCTGATGCGCGACTACGAGGCGTTCAAGGCCGAGGTGATCGAGAAGCTGAAAACTCGCATCGCTGAGTTGGTGGACCAGGATCGACTCATCGCAGAACTCCGCTGTGAGGTCGCAGAACTTAAGGGCCAACTCACACAACTCCGCCGTCTACTCGGGCGTTACCCGGCCCGCCATGACCGCATCGTCACTGCGGGCTTCGCCGCTAACCCTTTTTTTGACCCGGCGCCGGGCAAGAAGAGGTCCAAGGCTGCCAATCTGCTCGAATGCCTCAATAGTTACCGTGGTGAGGTTCCGCGTTTTGGGACCAACGTCGCAACAGACTTCGACTATAACTAGAGTGAGCGTAATGTTCGTATCCTCACGTTACAGAACAAGATCTCAGGTGGTTGGCGATCCGAAGAAGGGACTCGAGCTTTAGTTCCGAGCACGCTCTTACCTCTCCACTACGAGAAAGCAGAGCCACAACGCAACGGAGGTCCTAACCCAGCTCTTTTGGGGACACTGTTAGATGGCGACGACTGCCGGCCCGTGAACGACTACGAGAGAGATGCCTGATAGTAGCACGCCTTGACCCAGATAAGCAACGCCTCAGCATGGGCCCCGATATCAAAGGGTGTGGGGTTGATGCCTACTCCTCAAGGGCCATGGAACAAGTGACTGGAACGTCTGCAAAGTAGACGGGTCCTGTCCCGCGCAGCAAGGTTGGCGACCAGACCCGCTCCTCCTCGGGGGAGGCAGCGTCGGGGCGTGGTGAGCATACCGGAGCCTAACCACGTCACTAGCCTCTGGCCTCTTCGTCGTGCTCATCGCCATCATGGCACCATCACCGGCTGCTGAGTGGTTGAGGGGCCTGAACGGTTACTCCGGTAAATCTATTCGGCAATCCATCTCGTTGTTCGCACGCCCACGGTGGCCTGCGAACAACTCGACCTGTGCTTCTGGCATGATTTTCAGGTTTGCGTACCCAGTTCATATAAAGATTTAAGGATTATGAGCCGGTGTCAAGAAGTCTATCTTTCGCTCGATAGAGGTGAACTTAACATTCAGGCTGGTTAGTTGTAGTCGCTGAACGATGGGCTTGGAGTCGAAAATGGTTCAAGTTCCTGTTGAGTTGTCCCGATGAAAGCGTAAGACCATAGAGCCTAATGGAGAGAGAGCAAACTGTCCACGTGGACCGCAACGCTAGTGGTGCTTTGAGGTCGTTGGAATATGGAACGCTAGGCTAGTTGTGGGCGTATCCGCAAGCGAGGCACGAGGGCAATTGTCTTCCTCAGGTCGATTCTGCAAGGCTTCCTGAAAGGAGGCGGATCTTGCTGTGGCAGTGGGGCATCGAGGATGAAAAGGCATGGAACCTCCATGTCGAGGGTATTAATGCGCTTTTTTCAGAGTGGGTGAGGCTAGCAACGAAGGCCGTAGAGGACGACGCTTCGTTATTCGGCGACTTATCGCTTGAGTTCCAAACGGCTGACTGGTTCCATTCCCACTTGGAGGCATATCGATTAACGTTTTGCGCGTCTCCGGAGACTCCGGCCTCGCGTGATTCCGCACGTCGAGTTGGCTTTGCGCACATTTACGCTCATGTCCCTCCGTCGGTTTACGTCGGACTGTACAACCTGATGTTCTCTGGCTATCATGCGTTGGAGGCGGATCCTCAAGCTCCCGATCTGCCACCGCTTCTTACGGTACGTCGGCGTTGGCTCTCCGACATGCAGACAGCATTAGATACGTATGCTTCCGCCCTAAGCGGTCTTGTGTCCTCGTGGAGTTCTTTGGCCTCGATTGACCCATTAACGGGTACACTCAACCGTCGTGGACTATGGCAGCACATCACCTCTGATATAGCCAGTCCATCAAGTCCAGCCGCTTTCATCGTATGGGATCTCGACCATTTCAAGACGATCAACGATAGGCATGGGCACCCTGAGGGGGATAGAGTCCTACAACAGTTGGCTGCGCTTGAGCGGAGGCAATCGCGAGTAAACGATGCTCTAGGAAGGTTGGGTGGTGATGAATTCGTCTGGTGGGCACCTGGCCTTCTCGATCGGGTTGCGTTGTGTGAGCGGATACAGGGATTTGCGAGAGTTTTGTATAGGCAAGAAGGTATGACGTTTTCCGCTGGCGTGGCTCGGTATCCCCTTGACGGCACAACGGCAGATCATCTATACGCAGCTGCGGATGCCGCCCTGTATCGCGCTAAGCATGCGGGCCGTCGGCGTTGGTGTATGGCTGGGACCGAAGCCGTCTATCCGACATTACGGAGTTGAGCGACTGAACTGATGAGTTGCTGGCCGGACTTGTGGATGGATTACCGAGTCATAGTTCCATAAGATCAGCTTCCAGTACCGGCGCTCATGGGTCTGACGCGCTGCCCTCCAAGGGTGGTTGGTTCAAGCTGAAGGATGCGCACGTCGCTTAGGCGTTTTTGCGAGAGCAGCGGGTTTACCAATGGCGACTTGCGACTGTACCAGAGCACACATGATGTCCAGCAACGCAAAACTGCCCGAGAATTGGAGTGCCTCAAGGTCCAAAGTCAATATGATCAACCAGCTTCAACCCGGGGTCTTCATGAGTCAAATCCCCGTAGGCATACGATAGCATCACGATAGATACCCAACTATTCATCGAACTGGGTGACCAGCTTGCGATCCGTCGGGGCATAATGATGCGATAGCCGCTAAGGTAGGTCATCACGAAGGGCAGATCCGCCGCCTCAACTAAGCCATCGGAGCCAAGACAAATTATCCCAAGGCAAGCCGACCCGCCCCCTCGGAAGCTGGTGTTGGCTATCCACTCGCAAGCTGGCATGGCAAAAACGTCGACAACCAACAACCTGCAGATCTGAAATTCGCGTCTCTATCTCCGTCGCATGAGTTGCCCTTGAAATTACACATTTATGTCAATGTCCGGACAAAGTCAATCAGATTGCACGAGGAGACAAGACAGTGAAAGGACCGATGACGTTACTTGGTGGCGCAGTATTAGATACCAGCACGACGCCCTTCGTAACACGGCCTGGAGTAGCTCCATGCGCAAGCACGCCGTCGCCTCTCAAGCCAGCAGTACAAGCTCGACTGGAGAGACTACCTCGCAACAGGTGCATCGGGCTAGGTGACCGCTGGTGCTGGCACAACTGCCTACGGCTCTGCGTCGTATAGCTCAAAGGTTGTCGGGTACACCAACCATTGGCGGCGGTGGCGATTACCTGGTAGTTGCTGATGGCAGAATCTATACCTTGAACCAGGGCCCAGATGTGCGTGCAGTTTTGATGTCCGTCACCGTGCAATTACTTGGCCGTAGCTATGCACTATTGCATGTCCGCTAACACGGGTCGTCTCTAGCCGCTCGCCAGCAAACATCCGAGTTGCGCTGCAATGATCGCCAGCGAACAGCGCATCCGGGATCGTCTAGACATGACGAAGGCAGGTGGGCCAAGGATCACCGGACCAACCTGCCGATTCGCAAACTCATTATTTAGAGCAACGTATATCTAAAACCACATCTGCCTAAAGGACGATGACCGCGACTTAGTTCGAGGTCTCCGAGAACGCCTCTTCATCGTCGGCTGGCAGCATCCCATGTGTCAGGCCATCGACTACTGTACCGTTCACCTTTTCGCGGATCTTCTGATCGAGTTCAGCCATCAACTGAGGATTCGCCGCCAGAAACGTCTTTACATTTTCCCGACCCTGGCCAAGCTGCTCACCCTCGTAGGTATACCATGAACCCGACTTCTTGATCAAGCCAAGCTCTACCCCTACGTCTAGAATCGAGCCCTCACGTGAGATACCTTGACCGTACATGATATCGAACTCCGCCTGTCGAAACGGAGGCGCACACTTGTTCTTCACAACCTTGACCCGCGTGCGCGAACCAACCATCTCGGTGCCGTCCTTGATGATCTCCACCTTACGGATATCGAGCCGAACCGATGAGTAGAACTTCAGTGCACGGCCACCCGGAGTCACCTCTGGGGAGCCATACATCACACCGATCTTCTCGCGCAACTGATTGATGAAAATGGCAAGCGTGTTGGTGTGATTCAAATTAGCGGTGAGACGGCGCATCGCCTGCGACATGAGGCGCGCCTGCAGTCCCACATGTGCGTCTCCGATGTCGCCCTCGATCTCCGCGCGCGGTGTGAGTGCGGCGACCGAGTCTATGACGACAACATCGATCGAACCTGACCTGATAAGGACATCACAGATCTCGAGCGCCTGCTCTCCATAGTCAGGTTGGGAGATAAGAAGACCATCGATATCGACACCTATCGCCTGGGCATAAACCGGGTCGAGAGCATGCTCGGCATCGATGTAGGCGCAGTTACCGCCAATGCGCTGCGCCTCCGCTACCACATGCAAGGCAAGCGTCGACTTGCCTGAACTCTCTGGACCAAAAATCTCCACCACCCGTCCACGTGGAAGTCCTCCAACGCCGAGTGCAAGGTCGAGAGCCATCGCCCCAGTCGAGACCGACTCTATCGCCATCTGCGGAGCCTCGCCCATCCGCATGATCGAACCCTTACCAAATTGCTTCTCAATCTGGGCGATAGCTATATCAAGTGCCTTATCCCGTTCCACAGTTCCTCCTCATCAACGCTTACCCATAGACTAGATCGACGCTCTGACAACTAGTACATTTGATCGCATACATTCTTACGCACACAACCTTGACACGCTACTGAGCTTGGCTTGCCTCGTCATCAGACTCCAAGCAAGTACGGGCCTAGGCCGCTTAGAAAGCGGTAAAACCACGTCCAGAGCCACTCAACGTAAGTCGGATCAAGTCGAGCGCGGTGGCCGTCGCGTAGGTACGTATCCTCTCACGATCTCCGAGCAACTGAACCTTTCGTGCCTCCGACCGCCCCCGATAGCTCATTCCAATCCAAACCGTACCAACGGGCTGGTCCTCAAGCATCTCTGGGCCAGCTACTCCGGTGGTCGCGATACCAATATCGCTACCGATCAGCCGTGCCACCCCCTCGGCCATCATTCGTGCTGCATCCTCAGACACCACCGAACTCGCCGTAACCCCGAGCAGCTGCTCTTTGACCGCTGTGGCATAACTCACCACGCCACCACGGAACCACTCCGAAGCTCCAGGAACGCGCACGAGCTGGGAGGCCACCATCCCTCCGGTGAGCGACTCAGCCACAGCAATGCTGACGTGCTCGGCGATCGCTAGTCGAGCGACTACCGACTCGAGGGTATCCTCGTCAACCCCAAATACGTAGTCGCCAAGAAGTTGCCGGGCACGCTCCTCCTCGCGACCGAGCAGCTCAAGAGCCTCGCTCTCGCTGGCGGTACCGACGGTGAAGCGAACCTTAACTCCCTCGATTCCGGAGGCGAGAAAAGCAATGGTTACGTTTGAACCTTCAAGCTCATCGAAGCGCGGTGCCATCAACTCAGCTAGACGTGACTCTCCCAACCCCCAGGTTCGGAGCACTCGTGATCGAATGACGGTGGCGTCGTTGCGTCGAAGCCGCAACTCGGTTAGCACCTCGTTGGCGAGCATATCATCGAGTTCATATGGAACCCCAGGGAGGGCGAATATAACCTTGTCCCCTACAGGAACGATCAAACCAGGCGCCGTGCCTTTGCGCTGCTCTATGACGGTCGCACCCTCTGGAACCATCGCCTGCCGGTAGTTGTTAGCTGACATCGGGCGACCTCTGGCGGCAAAAAGCTCCTCAATAACGGAGCGCACACCGGGATCTTCGTGCAATCGCCGCCCAGATACCTCAGCAATCGCCTCCCTGGTGATATCGTCCTGGGTCGGCCCGAGCCCACCACTCGTGATGACGGCGTCAGCATCTTCGAGCGCGAGTCTGAGTGCAGCTACGATACGATCGTGATTGTCTCCCACCTTGAGTTGAAGGTATGAGGAGAAGCCGTTCGCAGCCAGCGTCTGCCCAATTCGTGCGGAGTTCGAGTCTACGATCTGACCAAGCAATAGCTCGGTGCCAATCGCGACCACGGCTACCTTCAACGAAGCCTACGCCTTGATGCTTTTGGAGTCAAAGAAGTACTGAACCGCACTCACGAGCGCAAGGGCCACGGCAATCCAGGCTAAAAAATTGATGGCCGGGCGGTCATGCTCGCCAATGTAGGGAATAAGCGCGAGGCCAATAACGACAATCTGAACCAACATCTTCAATTTGCCGGGTATCCGCGCTGGAAGGCTCTTGCCAGACGCCAGCACCTGGGTACGATAGACCGACACAACAATCTCTCGAAGTCCCATGATGAGAATTGGCAGACCATCGACACGATGGAGGATAAACAGAGCGCCAAAAGCTGCAAAGACCAGAATCTTATCGGCAAGTGGGTCCAGAAAAGCTCCAGAGCGCGTCACTCCCTGGCGACGAGCGATGTAGCCATCGGCACTATCAGAGAGTGCGAGACCAGCCCACAACCAAAATGGAACTATTGAGGTTGGAGAGGAGACAAGCAACACCACAAATACAGGCGCAAAGCATATCCGCAGCACCGTAATGGCATTCGCGGGCGTTGCTATGGCAGAGGGACCATAGATAAGGCGCTGTGGACTAGACATCTGCGATCAGTTTACTAGCTTTACACAGGGGATGTAGCGCATCAAGCGCTCACTTCTCGCCGAGAGTTATAAGACCTTCGAGATCAACAGCGAGCGAACGAACCCCGTAACCGAGTCCGCTCGAGTCCATCGCCTCCTCCACCCGTTGATGTACTCGTTCGACCCCATCGACATCGGTAAAGCCAACACAGATAGTGCCGGCACCTGACCACGACGCGCCTAAGCATCCCGCCTCCAAAAGCATCGCCAGCAGTTGGCGTGATTCAGGAAAGGCAGCGGCGCGTGCCTCCTGGTGGAGTTGATCCTCAAAGAGCTCGGGGACTAGATCCTCAACATGACCAAGCGATACCGCCAACAGTGCAGCACGAGAGAGGTTAAAAACCGCATCGCCAAACGAGACGGTCTTGGGCAAGAGTCGCCTCGCGGCCTCAGTCGTAAGCCGATCCGGAGGGATGATAACGACAAGCCTCAGCAGTGGATCGACAGCGATACGCCGAATCACCGGTCCGCTAGAGGCCACCAGCGCAGCCACTCCACCGCCATAGTATGAGGCAGCCACGTTTTCAGGATGACTCTCAAAGTCAAGGGCTACCCCCAGAGGATCAGGGTGACCAAGTGCAGCTGCGACCCCTAAGGTCACCGCAGCCGAGGAACCGAGCCCTCGTGCAAGTGGTATCTCCGAATCGATGATCAATCCAACACGGTCGTGGCCGAGCACTTCGATCACTAGTTGATGGATCAGATGGTTACCGACAACCGTCTCCGAGGATCCCTCGCCGTGCAGCTCAACCTCAAAGGAGTCTGCCTGATAAGCCTTAGCAGTCAGAAACAAAGGCACCGCAAGCGCCAATGTATCAAACCCCGGTCCTAGGTTCGCCGATGAACCTGGGACTCGGACACTCTTGAATCCCATCACGTCACATCCCTTGTACTAGAAGTGGGTCAACCTCCACACAATCGACGGATGTGCGACGGCGTTGGCAACCTTCAACGGAACTATCTTAAGCTGCTCGCCCACGGTCAGGGTCGCAGTACCTACCTTGGCCCCCGCAGGCAGTCCATAGACCGACTTCACCAAAGTGGGTGTGAACGACTCCGATAGTCCCGGCCATCCGATCTCAGTCACCGTCTCGGCTGCCACCACAGGATCAGGACGAGCACCGGGCACATCAAGATAGCCGACTACCTGTCCTTTACGTAGGACCGTCTCTTGCCGAGGAATCGACTGCAGCGACTTGGCCATCGCCTTGCCGTCGTTGAGCGCATTCGTCAGCGGCTGCACCCCGCCCACGTCCAAAATGGTACCGAGGCCCAAGAGTTGTGACTGCCCTAGCTTGATCTGCGTAGCCATTGCAAAGTTTCCTGTCAGTATGGATCCGGTCTTTGCACCTACGATGTTGTCGTGACCGAGGACATAGTTTACGTTATAGACCGTACCACAGACTGGCAGGGTCACCTGAGGCATCGACGCTATGTTGGCCAATACTGGATTCGCCATGAACTGGGCCTCGATCTTCAACTGGTCACTGGGTGTGGAGAGCGTTGACGGAGTCACGCCACTCGGATCACCATAATGAGTATGGTGCAGCCCTAGGCTCTGGGCGTAGCTATTCATCTCAGTCACAAACCGACTCACTGAGCCTGCATCCCATTGTGCCAACATGGTAGCTACGTTGTCTGCTGAAGGTATCAGCAGCAACTCAAGCAGCTGCTCTTCAGAGAGGACCTCGCCTGGCTTAATCGCACCGACCGAATCTCCAGCATTCTTATCGTTTAGGTATATCTGATAGTCCGCATTGGTGATAGTCAACTTAGGACCACTCTCTCCAAGCGAGATCGGATGGGCCTTAAGCGTCAGCAGTGCGGTAGTCATCTTAGCGACCGACGCTATCTCCGTCTCGTGGATCGTTCCATGTTGGCCAAGGAGGCCGACACCCATGATCTCAGCAGCTGCCTCAGCCTTGGATGGCCACGCCACCGTCGGTGGTGTTCCCGGGATAGTGGAGGATGATGCGAGCGAAGGCGTATAGGTCGGATTCGGGACTCCACGCACCAATTGGACGATCGATACCAGTCCTAAGATCAGGATCAGGACTAGAACAGCGACGAGAAGACGCCGAAACAACATCGTAGAATTCCGTCCGGAGTAACTCCGACGGCTACCCTTCGTCGACACCCACTGGTCACCGCGCGCCATTCACGTCCTCCATTTTGTTCCGCCTGTATGCGACTTGTCCGTACCTGTCAAGGCCAACCATCATAACCGCCTACAACCGCAATTTGGTGAGAGGAGCATGAATCTATCCGAGCGTTTTACCGAGCAGCAACTAAGCGAACCGACAATACCTGGTGACATCCTCCCCGACCTTACGGACGGGGTCTTCCGGCAATCTTCGATAAACAAGCTCTACGACACTCAGACTAGATGTCGAGCTCTTCAAGCTCCTCAACGGTCACCAGGACTTGACGCTGTTTCGAACCGTCAGCGGGCCCGACGATACCACGATCCTCCAACAGGTCCATAAGTCGACCGGCGCGAGCAAATCCAACCTTGAGCCTTCTTTGCAACATCGACGTCGATCCAGCACCAGTCTCGACGATTAATCGCGCAGCCGTGGAGAAGAGTGGGTCCACCTCAGCAGCGAGGTCACTCTTGGGCCGACCGGTATCCTCTACCTTGTCGAGCTCGTCAAGGTAGGTCGGCGCCCCCTGACGACGCCAATGGCCAACCACAGCGGCTACCTCATGCTCTGACACCCACGGCGCCTGCAGTCGACGTGGTTGCGAGCTGGTGGCGGTCACCATCAAGAGATCACCCTTGCCAACGAGCTTCTCCGCTCCGAGCTGGTCGAGTATGACTCTAGAGTCGGTCTGGGAGGCGACAGCGAACGCAATCCGAGAGGGGACGTTCGTCTTGATAACGCCGGTAATCACATCGACAGACGGTCTCTGTGTGGCGATGACCAGATGCACCCCGACTGCTCGAGCCTTTTGGGCAATACGACAGATCGAGTCCTCCACATCGCGCGGAGCTGCCATCATGAGATCGTTGAGTTCATCGATCACCACCAAAATATACGGAAGCTCTTCTGGTGGCCCTTCGTCTGGATCGTCAGCTCCTGCGGACAGTGCGATGAGCTCGCGATAACCAACGATATCTCGCACCCCCCAGTGAGCGAGAATATCATAACGTCGCTCCATCTCCTCTACCGCCCAATTCAGCGCATGAGCTGCCTTCTTGGGGTCGACCACCACACTAGTCAGTAGGTGAGGCAAGGCGTTATACTGCGATAACTCCACTCGCTTTGGATCGACAAGGATAAGTCGCAACTCCCGCGGGGTGTTACGAACTAGAAGGCTGGTCAACAGCGAGTTAATCAGCGATGACTTGCCCGACCCGGTCGAGCCTGCCACCAGCACGTGAGGCATTGCAGCGATATCGAACACCGCAGCTGTGCCCGAGATATCACGACCAAGCGGCACATCAAGCACCTTGGTCGCACGTTCCATCTGAGGGCTGGCCAACACGTCTCCGAGTGTCACTACCTCACGCACCCGATTAGGCACCTCGACGCCAATGGCGCTCTTACCTGGGATCGGTGCCAGAATTCGGACATCGGTCGCTGCCATCGCATAGGCGATGTCCCGTTGGAGCGCTAGCACTCGTGCAACCTTGACGCCCTCAGCCAATTCGAGTTCGTAGCGCGTTACCGTCGGACCTATCGTCATATTGGCGACCTTAACGGCGACGCCGTGAGAGCCAAGTGCGCTCTCAAGCACCCGACCCCGTCTCTCTAGGTCCCCACGGTCGATCTTGGCACGACTCCCCCGCTTCAACAACGACTGCGAAGGAAGCCGCCACGGTCCATCCTCGCGTACCTGATGCAACGCAGGTTGGGATGCGAGCGCATCGACGAGCATCGGCTCCTCGATCGGTATCGGCTCTGGTGTTATCGAAGACGGTGGCACTCGCTCGCCAACGACCTCCGGGGTATCGACAGGTTCCTGGTCCGGCGGGGCGTCGCCAACTCCCTTGGCGCCCCTGCCTCCTCGAGTACGCTTGGGTTCATCGTGCTGAGAGAGAGAGGAGCGCTTAGCTCTTGGAGCTCGAGTCTCAGATGTGTCACGCTCACGGGTAGCGCCCAGACGCGTTACGATCCAGTCCATCGACTCTCGTGGTTTGAGACCTGCCAGCCCAAGCACGCAGACGATAGCGATAAGGGCGAGGACGATCGTACCGCCGATCGATCCCGCCAGCCTCGTAGCAGCAAAACCTACGATATCACCCACGACTCCGCCATAACGAGACCCCGGTAAAACCAGATTATGGGTTGCACCCAGCTCTACAGCGGCATCGATCGAGGCGATCGCTATGACCACTATGCCCGCGAACAACAGACTAAAGCGTGGCAATCTTCTGTACTTCATCACCACCGCGAAGCCGATCACCGCTGCCACGACATAGACCACCCAGGCCAGGACACCCAGGAGATCATGACCAAGCCCTAACAGCACCCGTCCGAGTCCACCGAAGAGTCCGCTGTAGGCAACAATACCCAAGAGAAGGGCACCGACGGCCCAGACGAGGCCGGTCGCTTCGCGTGACCAGTGAACCTGCGTAGTCGACGATGGCCGCGACCTAGTAGGGCGACCTTTGGTGGATGAGGGCTTCTTCGCCGTATTAGATCTTCCGCGCGACGACGTTGCCACTCACACCTCGATCACAAGTGGGACCACCAACGGTCGGCGCTTGGTCTGCTCACGAACGTACTTGCCTACACGCCGCTTCAACTGATCCTTGAGGTGACTGACACCTTGATCGGGGCGCAACCCAACCACGGTAGCCGAGACGACATCACGAATCGCAAGGAGCAGGCCCTCTTCGCGCTCATCATGGACCCAACCAAATGAGAAGATCTCCGGATCTCCGACCAACTGGCGCCCCTCGGCCATTGTGAGTGCCGCTACCACGATGCCATCAGCCGATAGGCTGCGGCGGTCCCTCAACACACTGGCGTTGATGTCTCCAACCTTGCCATCCACATAGAGGTAGTCTCCCGACCGAGACTCACCCCATGCTAGGCCCTGCTCGCTCAGTAGTACCTCATCACCATCATCACAAATACGAGCCTCGCCAGCCACCGCACCCGTGGTGAGCGCCAGCTGGTGATGTGCAGCAAGATGCCGATACTCACCATGGACTGGTATGAAGAACTCCGGGCGCACCAGTGTGATAAGCAACTCAAGCTCATCGCGTCGGGCGTGGCCGGATGAATGGACCCTACGAACGGACGGATAGATCGCACGCACACCGAGCCTCGCGAGCTGGTTGATGACCCGATATACAGCTGACTCATTGCCAGGAATCGTGTCGGAGGAGAAGATGACGGTATCGCGATCGCCCATCTCAAACCATGGGTCCTTTGCAAAGGCCAACCGATGCAACGCCGACGAATGCTCGCCTTGGCTGCCGGTAGCAATAACACACACCGAGGCAGGGTCTAGATCGTCAATAACCTCGACATCGACAAACCCCTCGAGTGCACCAGCAGGGAACAAGCCAAGCTGATCAGCGAGTTTCACGTTGCGTTGCAATGAGCGCCCAACCAGGCAGATCTTTCGCCCTGAGGCGCGACAGGCCGCCATAATCTGCTGGATTCGATGGAGATGGGATGCAAAACATACGACCGTCAATCTACGGTCCTGATTCTCGGCGAACACCTCGGAGAGTACCAGGCCAACCGAACTCTCAGAGTTCGACGACCCAGGTTCGTCAGCGTTGGTTGAATCTGAAAGGAGTAACCGAACTCCCGCTGCTCCCAGTGTCGCCATACGATCAAGACCAAAAGCCCTGTGGTCGACTGGTGTGCGATCGATCTTGAAGTCGCCGGTATGGAGGATCAACCCCTGTTCGGTCGAGACCACAATAGCTGTTGCACCCGGGATCGAGTGGGTCACGGGAATAAACTCGACATCGAACGGTCCGACCCTCACCGATCCGTAGTCGTCTATCTCGTGATAGCTAATACCCGAGACGCCGGACTGCTCAAGTCGCGAACGAGCGAATGCCAGCGTGACTGGGGACCCATAGATCGGCATAACACGCTCACGCAACAGGTGTGGAAGTGCACCTATATGGTCCTCATGTCCGTGAGTTACAAGTACCCCATGGAGATCTAGATCGGCCTCGATCAGATAGCGATAGTCGGGCAGCACCACATCAACGCCAGGCATATCCGCCTTCGGAAACATGACTCCACAATCGATAACTACCGCATCTCGCCCCTGGGTAATGACCAGACAGTTGCGCCCAATCTCACCCAACCCACCAAGAAACCTCACCGACACCAGCTGTGGAGTAGCCGCGCTGCTATTCATTGATGAGACCTACTCCTTCGTCCGCAAGGTTATCACGTAGCTCATCGTAGAGCTTTCTAGCATCGGCGATTAACTCCTCTGGAGGATCGATCAGTGGTGACCGCGTGTAGCCTGCACAGACCCCAAGATGAGCCATCATTGCTTTGGTTGGTATTGGGTTAGGATAGCGCTCACTGCTCTCAAACTCGTAGCTTGGGACCAGGATGCGATTCAAACGAATCGCTCGTTCGAGGTTACCACCTACGGCAGCATCGACAAGCGCCTGAAAACCAAGCCCAGCCCAGTGCGAAGCCACCGAGACTACGCCAACCGCACCCAAACTGAGAAACGGCATCAGAAGCGAATCATCACCGCAATAGACCTGTGCCCTACCCTCTATCAATCCAGCGAGCTTGCCAAGCCGGGCAACATCTCCCGATGCATCCTTGATCGCCACAATATTTGAGTGCTCCTCCAGCAGCGATAGAAAAGTAGGGATCTCTATCCGACGTCCAGTGCGAGCAGGGATATCGTAGAGCATCACCGGCAAGGCCGTAGCTTGCGCGATTGCACCGAAATGCCGAATCAGTCCGGCCTGTGGAGGTCGATTGTAGTATGGTGTCACAGCCAAAATGCCATCAGCTCCAACCTCCTCCGCGTCCTTGATCAAACGCAATGAGTGGGCAGTGTCATTGGTGGTGGCGCCAGCCAAAACTGGACAATCCACTGCTTGACGAACCAAGTGCCAGAGCTGTCGACGCTCGGCATCCGAAAGCGTCCCAGATTCACCTGTAGACCCGGTGACAACGAGACCATCAGACCCGTTGGCCACCAGCCAACGCGCCAGGTTTACCACACCCTCCTCATCTATCTCTCCATCAACTCCAAACGGCGTACCCATCGCGGTCAACACAGGACCAAATCGCGCCAGCATCAGCGGCTACCTCCACTCTCTCATCACGATAACTCCTGGCACCAGAACTCCTGGCACCAGAACTCCTGGCACCAGAACTCCTGGCACCAGAACTCCTTGCGCACTATCTCCTTGCGCACTATCTCCTGGCGCACTATCTCCTGGCGCACTATCTCCTTGCGAATCACGTCCTGACACAGGCACCCTCTGGTTGCCATCAATCCTGGCCAAGAAAACCATCGATCCCAACGACCAAGCGATCGAGTCCGGTAACTCGATCTACAGCCAACAAAACTCCTGGTACAAATGAAGATCTGTCATGGGAGTCATGACGGATCGTCAGCGTCTGGCTAGCGGTTCCAAAGATAACCTCATGGTGCGCAACAGCCCCACGAAGACGCAGAGAGTGGATGCGTACATCCCCATCAACCACACCACCTCGTGCACCCTCAACTTTTAGATTACTCGTCCTATCTTGAAGAAATCCGGGCTGGTTCGCCACTCTGCGTGCATCGGTAATCCTCATAGCAGTCTCAAGTGACGTTCCAGATGGCGCATCAACCTTCTGGTCGTGATGTGCCTCCACAATCTCCACGCTCTCAAAAAAAGGCGCACACATAGCAGCACAACGCATCATCAGAATGGCACCTATCGAGAAGTTGGAGGCGATCACGCAACCCACACCCTCGAACGCCTCACCTAGGCGTCTCATCTCGTCGTCGGTAAATCCAGTCGTTCCCACCACCGCTGGTATCTGGGCCTGAGCAAGCTTTAGCAGATTATGAAAGGAGGCGCGCGCCTCGGTAAAATCTATTACCACCTCCGGCGCCTCGGAGATCAACGCCTCGACGTCACGACGGGCGATGAGCCCGGCTGCATTCCTTCCGAGCATCTGACCAAGATCAATCCCGGCGAGCTTCGGGTCTACAGCTGCAACCAGCTCATACCCAGGCTCCTCGAGAATCGCGCGACATACGCTGGAACCAACCTTACCACCCGCACCGAGCACTCCAATTCGCATGTCAGTCATGCTAGCGGGAGCTTCAACTAAGCCACGATTGCAGAGTCACAGCCGTCAGCACCTTCGACGGTCTCCATCCTCAAGGTTGCCCTATCGAATCCAATTTAACTGTATGCATCTGCTCGAGCAACCGATCCCAGCTCCGCCTGCACCTCATAGACGAACAAGAATGACGACTGTTGATCTCCCCCAACCTAGAGCCAAATCCAGCAGCCACAACCTTGCGACCCACTGCTACCAAAACATAGCTGACCCGGCACAGAAGGCCGGGTCAGCTTAGATCAACTCTACCAAAATCAGCTAGCCGAGATCGCCGATCTCACGCGCCAGCTCGGTCTCAAAGGAGTCCTCGAATGAGACGCGATTCGACGGTGCAGCAGCCGCAGCTTGCTTGCTGACAGGAGCAGCAGTGCCGGTGGTATCACTAACACTAGAGCTAGCGCCAGTGTTCTCATCGATCAACGACAGAGCCAGCTTGCCTGAAGGATCGATCTCGTCAACTCTGACCGAGATCTCTTGATTGAGCTCCAGTACGTCCTCTACTCGGTCGACACGCTTGCCACGCCCCAACTTGGAGATATGAACAAGACCATCGCGACCGGGAAGAATGTTGACAAAGGCACCGAACTTGGTGATTCCGACCACCTTACCAAGATATACAGCACCCAAGGTAGCCTCAGGTGGATTCAGGATAAGTTCAATGCGTCGCTGAACCTCCTTGACCATCTCGCCATCCTTGGAGCCGATAACGACGCGACCAACGCTGCCATCATCATCAACCGAGATATCACACCCCGTGTCGAGCTGCATGGCGTTGATGTTCTTGCCCTTTGGACCGATGATCTCACCAATCTTATCCATTGGGATCTGGATGGTGACTATGCGAGGCGCCGTCGCGGCTACCTCTGCGCGAGGGGCAGAGATCGTCTGCTCAATGACGTCGATAATCTGCATACGTGCTGTGTGGGCTTGCTTGAGTGCAGAGGCAAGGACATCCGCTGGAATACCATCGATCTTGGTATCTAGCTGCAGTGCCGTGACAAAGTCACGAGTCCCTGCGACCTTGAAATCCATGTCTCCGAAGGCATCCTCAGCTCCGAGAATATCGGTGAGGGTGACGTACTTGCCATCCTCATAGATCAGACCCATAGCAATGCCGCCAACAGGAGCTTTGATCGGAACTCCTGCATCCATGAGCGACAAGGTGGATCCACATACCGAAGCCATCGAGGTCGAGCCGTTGGAGCTTAGTACCTCAGAAACGAGACGCAAAGCATAGCTAAACTCCTCTTCGGAAGGTACAACTGGGGCGAGCGCGCGCTCAGCAAGTAGCCCGTGACCGATCTCTCGACGCTTAGGACCGCGCATAAACCCAGGCTCACCAGAGGCAAATGGCGGCATATTGTAGTGGTGCATGTACCGCTTTGAGTCCTCGATGCCGAGCGTATCGAGCTGCTGATTCATGCGTGGCATCCCAAGAGTACACACGTTGAGCACCTGAGTCTCTCCGCGTTGAAACATCCCAGAACCATGCGCAGTAGGAATAAGTCCAACGGTGGCCGACAAAGGTCGTATCGTTGAGGTATCGCGACCATCGATGCGAACTCCATCGTTGACGATTCGTTCACGTACAACAGCCTTGAGGAGCGAACGAAGCGCAGACTTGATGGCGCCTGCCTGATCCTCGAACTGCGAAGAGAGGGCCTCTTGAACCTCTGCATTGATGCTCTCGATCGCGGTGGCTCGCTCAAGCTTGTCCGCGATGGCATTAGCAGTAACGAGCCTGGCACGAGCCGCGGTTTGAACGGCTTGCGCAATCTCATCGCTGTAGTCCGTTACCGGAGTCCAACTCATCGGCTCTCTTGGGGTAGCCTTGGCGATCAGTTCTTGCTGCAGAGCTATCGACTCAGCTATCCAACGCTTAGCCTCGACAAGTCCGGCTGCGACGACCTCCTCCGTAGGGATGGCACCCTTAGACTCGTAGGCCTTCCAGGTAAACTCCGTGCCTCCAGCCTCAACCATCATGACGGCGACATCGGAGCCGTCACTAGTCATGCGTCCAGCAACGACGAGCTCGAATGAGCTCTCGTCACCCTCTTGATAGGTCGGGAACGGTATCCATCGTCCGTCGGCCGCCAAAGCGATGCGCACCGCTCCTATAGGTCCTTGGAACGGAATACCCGACATCATGAGCGCCGCCGAGGCAGCATTGATAGATAGAACATCGTGCGGATTGATCAAGTCGGCACCGAGAATGGTGACCACCACGTGGACATCGTTACGAAAACCATCAGGGAAGCAAGGACGCAACGGACGATCGATCAATCGACACGTCAAGATGGCCTGATCGCTGGCGCGACCCTCTCGGCGAAAGAACGAACCTGGGATTTTTCCAGCGGCATACATCCTCTCCTCAACGTCCACCGTGAGTGGGAAGAAGTCGATACCATCCTTTGGCTGCTTGCTAGTGGTGGCCGTTGCGAGCACCATGGTATCGCCAAGCTGGGCCACAACAGCTCCATGAGCCTGAGGGGCAAGAAGTCCGGTTTCAAAACGAATCAGGGTATCCATACCCGTGAACTGACGCTCGACACTGATTGCCGACATATTTCTCCTTATTTACGATTGCTGATTCTGAAGCAAACGCGACTAACGGCGCAAGCCAAGACGGGATATCAAAGTACGGTAGCGCTCAACGTCTTGGTCACGCAGGTAGTCGAGAAGTCGTCGACGCCGTCCAATCATCATCATCAGTCCACGGCGCGAGTGATGGTCACCCTTGTGCACCTTGAGATGCTCAGTAAGCTGAGCTATCCTGTCGGTAAGGATGGCGACCTGAACCTCTGGGGAACCGGTATCACCCTCACGAGTCTGATAGCTCGTAATGACATCTTGCTTGGTCGACATACGTAGTCATTCCTCTTCTAGATCTGGACCCGCCAGATTGACGTTTAACTTACAAGTACGGCGACCATCATAGCGGCTCAGAACGAACAAGACGGCCAGGCCTCAACTGCTGCCACTGCATCTTGGACATCACGCTCCATTTGCTGCCGAAAGACGGCTTCAGAGTCAAAGACCTGCTGATCTCGAAGCTTTGCAACGAAAAGGACTGGAATCTCGCGTCCGTAAAGATCCTCATCCGCCCCAACGATAAAGACCTCCAACAGTCGAGCGCCTCCGTCGGGGTAGTACATAGGTCGTGTTCCAAGCGAAATCGCCAATGGATACCGCTGTTCACTAAGGTAGGTGTAACCTGCATATACCGCATCAGGCGGCCTCACAAACCCATCACCTAGACTAACGTTCGCGGTCGGGAAACCGAGGGTGCGACCCCTTCGATCGCCCGATACAACAACCCCTTCGAGCCCAAAAGGGTGTCCTAGCAGAAGGTTGGCAAGATCTAAACGACCCTCCTGCACGAGAGATCGAATCAGTGTCGCCGAGACGACTGTGGAGGCTTCGAGCGGTGTTGAGTCGTCTACCTCCCCGACGGTCAACAGACGCGAACCATGCACTGTGAACCCAAGACTCGTTCCCTGTTGCTCGAGGTCGGCTATCGAGCCTGCACCTTTGGCGCCGTAACTGAAGTTCTCCCCGACGTAGACCGCCACCGCTGACAGCGTATCGCCCAACACCTGCTCAACGAACTCGGCTGGTGGTTGGGCTGCCCGCTCTTGGTCGAAATGGAGAAGATAGAGCACATCAACGCCAAAGGACTGGAGCAGTCGATGACGAATCAGCGGACCCATCAGCAGACGCGGTGCACGATCGGGCGCAAACACCCTCATCGGATGTTGATCAAAAGTGACCACCACCAGAGGCAAGGATCGTCTTTCAGCCTCAGCACGAGCCTCTTTCAGTAGCTGGAGATGGCCCCGATGGAGTCCATCAAACGCGCCGATGGTGACCACCGATCCGTCGAGAGAATACGACGGTGACGTCGAACTCAGAACCTCTATCATTGAGCCACCTCTTCTGGTACAACTCGCAATGGCATCAGCCTATCGGCCTCACCTCTATAGATTCCTACAAGTCGCTGGTACTCAGGTTCCGGTCCGGCAGCAAGGACGACTACCTGTTCAAAGGCGGTGAGCTCTCTCGGCCGGTCGAGTGGGTGACCATGGCGTGCCATCCTGAGGATCTCCTCATCTATCTCGTAGCGCCCGAAGCTTGGGAAAACTGCCGATAGGCTTAACCGATCCTCTCGCTCGATCGACATCGGGTCCTTGGCAGCATCTAGAGTAACCTCTCCGATCGACTCCCTTCGAAGCGATGACAGCGTCGCTCCCGTCTCCAGAAGCTCACCAAGATCCCTGGCGATAGAACGAATATACGTTCCTGAAGAACAAGCAATTCGTAGCTCGACATCGAGGAATGGACCCGACCTAGTAAGGCCGAGGAGCTCAATATCGTGGATCACCACCGAACGGCGCTCTAATGTCACCTCTGAACCAGCGCGGGCGAGCTCATATGCGCGTACTCCATTAACTTTGAGAGCGCTAAATGCTGGTGGGAGCTGTTGAATCGGGCCCTTGAACCTTTGGAGTGCTCGCCGCACCACTTCGGCGTCAACTCCGGCAGGCACCGGCCGAAAACCCTGGATTGACCCGGTGATGTCGAGGCTGTCGGTTCTCAATCCACAACGCACTACTCCGCGATAGACCTTGTCAGCGCCGAGCACAAAAGCAAGCAAACGAGACCAAGATCCGACGGCAACGATCAATAGACCAGAGGCTAGAGGGTCAAGGGTTCCACTATGACCTGCTTTACGCACCTTGAGCTGCCGTTTGGCGATACTCAGCGCCAGCTGGGAGGTTATGCCAACCGGCTTATCGATGGCGTAAAACCCACCTGCCTCAGCCACCCGGTTACCCAAGCTGTTGATGGTGACGACGGAGGACGGCCTCAATCTCCTCAGATGCTGCCAAGACATCATCGACGACGAACTGCAGCTGCGGGGTACGCTTCATCCTCACCTGGCGCGCGATAGCCGCCTGTAGCTCGATGCGATGTTCATCAAGGGCGAGCTCCGCCTCTTCGGGAAGCGAGGCGAAAAAGACCAACGCGGAGCGCAGATCCGGGCGAACTCGCACCTCGGTGATGGTTAGCAGCTCTACTCGGTCATCGATATCGCCAATTCGCTCCAGCTCCCAGGCTACTACCTCCTGTAATAGCCGAGATACTCGATCGACTCTCTCATACCTGTGCGAACCCCTTGTAGCCATTCGTCAGCTACTCCCTAGCGATCTCACGAAGCTCAAAGGTCTCGATCAAGTCACCGGCGTGCAGATCCTGAAAGTCAGATAGTCCGACGCCACACTCGAAGCCTGCATTGACCTCGCGGACATCATCCTTGAATCTCCGCAGCGAAACAACGTTTCCCTTCCAGAGAATCACACCATCACGCAGGAAACGTACATGCGAACCCCGGGTGATGACGCCGGAACGGACATAACAACCCGCAATCGCGCCGACCCTTGGAATCCTGAAGACCTCGCGCACCTCGGCCTCGCCAGTTACGATCTCTTCGTACTCTGGCTTGAGCATACCGACAACAGCCGCCTCAATATCCTCAATCACCTTGTAGATGATCTCGTAGGTGCGGACTTCGACGTGGGCTAGCTCTGCCGCCTCGCGAGCCCGTCGATCTGGACGCACGTTGAATCCAATGACAAGCGCGTCAGAGGCAGCCGCTAGGGCCACATCGTTCTCGGTCACACCGCCGACGGCCTTGTGGATGATAGCAAGGCCGACTTCGTCACGACCTAGCTTGCCAAGAGCGTCTGCGAGCGCCTCAAGACTACCCTGTACGTCCGCCTTTAGAATGATGTTCAGCACAGGAACATCACCCTTTTGAATCTGCTCGAACAGATCCTCTAGCTTGATACCGGAGCTTCCGATGGCCCGATTCGCATTTGCTGCTAGCCGTAGTCGCTGCTCACGTGACTCGGCAACCTCTCTTGCGCTCGCGATCTCGTTGGTAACTCGGAACTGGTCGCCAGCACTTGGTACCTCTGAGAAACCAAGGACCTGCACAGGAACCGACGGTCCAGCGATGTCGACCTTGTTTCCACGATCATCAACCAGTGCCTTGGCCTTGCCCCAGGCTTGACCCGCAACCATGGAGTCACCGACTCGGAGCGTACCCGACTGAACGAGTATCGTGGCCACAGGCCCTCGTCCGACATCGAGGTGGCCCTCAAGAACAGTGCCGCGCGCATGACCGGTTGGGTTGGCGTCCAACTCCAACACCTCAGCCAACACCAATATCTGCTCAAGCAGGTCGTCAATCCCCAAGTTCTGCAACGCTGAGATCTCGACGACTATCGTGTCTCCACCCCACTTCTCCGGCACAAGATTGTACTCAGACAACTGTTGGAGCACTCTGTTGGGATCGGCGTCAGCTCGATCGATCTTATTTAGCGCGACGATAATCGGAACTCCAGCTGCCTTGGCATGATCGATCGCCTCAATAGTCTGTGGCATGACACCATCGTCAGCAGCGACCACCAGGATGACGATATCGGTCACCCCAGCTCCACGTGCACGCATAGCGGTAAACGCCTCGTGTCCAGGTGTATCGATGAAGGTCACCTGTCCGCCGTCGAGTTCAACCTGATAGGCGCCGATATGCTGAGTGATTCCCCCTGCCTCACCGGCTACCACATTTGAGTTGCGGATTCGGTCGAGCAGTAAAGTCTTTCCGTGGTCTACATGTCCCATAACAGTGACGACAGGCGGACGAGCCACTACTGCGTGCTCATCCTCGGTGTCATCGACGTCTAGATAACGCGCCGCGAGCATCGCCTCCTGCTCTTGACCAGCGTCAACCATGCGAATCTCTGCGCCAAGTTCAGCGGCATAGAGCTCGATCATCTCGTCTGATAACGACTGAGTCGCGGTCACCATCTCGCCTTGGAGCAGCAAGAATCTGATCAGATCTCCGGCTGAGCGGTTGAGTTTGGGACCAACCTCTTGAGCTGTGGAACCACGCTCGATAATAACTTCATGATCTGGTATCGGTGCATTCGAAGGAACGTAACTCGATACCGTCGTAGGCTCGAGCTCTTCGTACTCTTTACGAGACACTCGCTTCTTGGACTTAGGACCACCACGGCCACGACCACGAGGTGCCGGCATCGGCCCCCCTGGACCACGCGCAGGGGCACCCCTACCTCCACCTCGGGGTGGGGGTGAACCGCGGAACCCTCCCGGAGTGGATGGACCTGAGCCTGTGCCCGGACCGGTACGCGCACCAGCCTGATCGCTACGTGGCGGACGATCATTTGGTCCCGTCGGACGGGCCGGGCGATCGTCGGGTCGACCAGTTCTCGGCATCGGCGGTCTCCCTCCCTCACGTGGAGGGCGAGCCGGTCGACGACCGCGAGGATCAGGGTTAGCCGCTGGGCGAGGTGGTGGCGGAATCGGGCGCCCCGAGAATGAAGTGAGTGGCTGGGGTTTACGAGCCGGAGGAGGTGGCACCGGCTGTCCAGACGGCGAAACCGGCGCGGCCTTCGGACGTGGAATCGCCTGTTGTTCGGTAGCCTCACGGGCAAGCTTGCCAGCGTTAGCAATCGCTACACGTTCGGCCTCTTCGCGCTTGGCAGACTCTTGCGCAATCACTGCAGCAAGGTCTCTCTTGTCCTCCTCGTCCTGAGGTTTTGCCTCTACGTGTTCCACGGGGGCTTCAGATGGAGCGGTCACGGGAGGCGCAGCAACAGCCTCTTCTGGCTCCGAGGGGGTACTCTGTGCCTCAGACCCATAGATGCCGATTCCCTCACGCTGGGCACGCCGACGTACGCGATCCGCGTGAGCCTCCTCAACACTAGAAGAGTGCGATTTGACATCTATCCCAAGCGCAAGACACAAGTCAAGTGCCTCCTTGTTGGAGAGGTTCAACTCCTTCGCAATCTCATAAACTCGTAACTTCTTAGCCAACGACGAAACCTGACCTCCACTGTATCGACTCAACGCCCACGTCGCCTGAGTCACTTGCAATCTCTATCATGCCCTACTTCAGGCGCCAAAGGAGTCCTTTAACCCAGCCAGTCTAGCCGGAGAAATGGCAGTCCTTAGTGCCTTCGATAAACGACCGCCCTTGAGGGCCTCATCGACACACGCCGGAGAACCAGCGCACACCCATGCCCCTCTACCGTTCTTGGCGCCAAGACGTACATCGTCCTCGTGCCACGCGAGCCGGATCAGCTGCGACGTTGGGCGCCGCTGTCGGCAACCAACACACATCCTCACAACGACTCGCCTACTACGAGCCATCATCACTCCTCCAGGGAGACCTCACCGTCGGCCGCCGGGCTATCCGTCTCAGCTTCATCATCGACAGCTTCCAGGTCGTCCGTCTTGTCTCGATCATCGACTCCTGCCGGATCGCCATCCTCGTCCAATACGTCGCCATCAAGCGATTCGGCGAAGTAGTCGCTATCCCGAGCAGCCTCACGATCAAGCGCTGCCACCTCGCTCTCGGCACGCACGTCGATGTGCAGCCCACTGAGTCGCGCGGCCAAGCGAGCGTTCTGCCCCTCCCGACCGATAGCGAGCGAGAGTTGGTCGTCTCCAACCACGATGAGTGCAGAGCGAGCGAGCTCATCAATACGCACCTCAAGGGCGTAAGCGGGCTGTATAGCGCGCTCAAGATACTCGACAACATCCTCCGAGAAGGGGACGATATCAAGTTTTTCACCCATCAGCTCGTTGGTGACCATCCTCACCCTAGAGCCACGGGAGCCTACACAGGCACCGACTGGGTCTACCCCGTCATCATTAGACCAGACGGCTACCTTGCTACGGTGACCAGGCTCCCTGGCGATCGCCTTGATCTCAACAACGCCAGAGGCAATCTCTGGAACCTCCAGTTCAAAGAGTCGCTTTACCAAGCCTGGGTGTGTTCTCGACACCACGATCTGGGGGCCCTTGGCGGTCTTGCGCACCTCGACGATATAAGCCTTAATCCGCTGCCCTATCGAGTAACGCTCATTTGGAGGGCACTCGGTGTGGGGCATGATCGCCTCGATCTTACCAAGGTCCAGGAGCGTAAAACGGGTGTCCATCTGCGACACGACGCCGGTAACGACGTCGCCTTCTCGACCTGCGTACTCCTCGTACTTCAAGTCGCGTTCTGCGTCGCGGATCTTTTGGAACATAACCTGCTTAGCTGTCTGCGCTGCAATTCGACCAAAATCCTTTGGCGTGTCTTCCCACTCGCGCACCACGTTGCCGTCGTCATCAAGTTCTTGCCCGAAAACCCGAATCTCACCATTATCTGGATCGATCTCCACATACGCCTCATCGGCTGCACCAGGCATTCGCTTATAAGCTGCCACCAAGGCGTTCGCTAATGATTCGAGTAGAGTCTCTATCGTCAGGCCCTTCTCCCGCGCAATCACCTCGAGAGCATCCATAAAATCCTGATTGTCACGCGCCACCGACCTGCCTCCTTCCATCCTTCTTTGAACTGTTGGCACCCCACTGAAAGAGGGTCGTAGCCTTATCAACCTCACGCAACGAGAAGCTCCGAGAGCTACCATCCACCTCTACCTCGATACGAGGCTCTGTCTCATCAACAACTCGCACCAACACCCCTTCGACAACGCCTTCACTCGACGTGAATCTAACGGTGCGTCCAATGGCCCATCGAAAGTGCGCAAGTCGCACTAGCGGCCGTTCAAGACCTGGGCTGGAGACCTCTAACGTGTAGCTATCTTCAGCCAAATCCTCGATATCATCGAGTGCCATCGAAACTAGCTTCGAGGCCTGAGCAATCTCGTCAAGCGAGGGGGAAGATGCATCAAAGTGTTCCAACCGTAGATCCAACACTCGTGCACGCCAAGTCGCCGATAGCACCTGTAAATCCATCGGAGCGACCACCGGATCGAGGAGTTCGATGAATGCTTGACCAGATAGCATGCATCCTCCTTTCACCTATCGACTTGAACAAAAAACGTGGGCTCACGCCCACGCAGTCCCAATACTACGAATAATCCTTCATCAGTATAGCCGTTACTATCGTCGTTCAGATGCGAGCTCTCTGCCGAGTGCAACAACGGTCTCCACTACCCCTTCGAGGGCGACTTCAATGGTTCTGTCGTGGATCCGCTCTCGCACCTCCACAACACCCTTAGCTAGGGATCGCGCACCCACGATACAAAAAATTGGTGAACCGATGAGCTCGAGGTCACGCATGGCTACCCCGACCGAGACGTTGCGATCCTCCATAATCACCGACAACCCTGCCTCGGAGATCGAAGCATGCAGTCGCTCGCTGATTGCGGTAACCTCATTGTCCTTAGTCGCACCCACCCCAACAATACTGACAACAAATGGAGCGACTTCAAGCGGCCAAACCACTGCATCACCATCAGGCGAACCGTACTGTTGGGCGACTACGGCCGGGACTCTAGTTACTCCGATACCGTAACAACCCATCCAATACGGCAGTTCCTCGCCAGACACGGAGTGAAAACGTGCGTGAGGAAGCACCGCAGAGTAGGTCAACCCAAGTTGAAAGGTATGGCCCACCTCGACCGAACGGACAAGTGACAAGGAGGCACCACACCGCGGGCATGGATCTCCATCCTCAACCACGACGAGATTCTCGAAGCGATCTACACTAAAATCCACACCTAACCGAAGGCCCACGACATGAGAGCCGTGTTCGTTAGACCCACTTGCCCAACTTGGCCGAGTACGTACCAAGGGATCAGCAAGAACCTGCACGCGAGGCGACTGACCCTGAGGTCCTATATAGCCCTTGGCGAAACCAGCCATCTGGGTGTCGTCGGCTAGACGCATCCCGTGAGGAACGTTCAGCGTCCGATCCCCAGGAAGTAACGCGAGCACCGGTCGGTCTGCCTCATCGATTAAAAGCATCGACTTGAGCATGCCGCCTATCTCCACGTCGACCCCTAGTGCCTGCAGTGCCGCGATCGCGCTCTCGATACCTGGTGCATTGGGTGTTGAATACGTCTTCGGCTCTACCTCAAGATCTACCTTGACGGGCTCGCGGTCTCCAGCCCGCGCCGCCTCGATATTTGCCTGATAACCACAGCTCGCGCAACAGGCAAAGTGATCCTCACCGATGGTGGAGGCGACCATAAACTCGTGGTTCACATCTCCACCGATAGAGCCGGCATCCGCCTCGACAGGCTCAGCCTGCAGCCCAAGTCGCGCGAAAATAGCGAGATATGCATCGTAGAACTTTTGATAGGAGGAACGCATCGCATCCCGGTCAACATCAAAGGAGTAGCCATCGGCCATGATGAACTCACGGGTTCTCATGAGCCCAAAACGTGCGCGAGGTTCATCACGGAATTTCGTCTGCAGTTGATAGACAAGCTTCGGGAGATCGCGATAGCTCTCGATGTCAGGACTCATCGCCTCAATAACCGCTTCTTCGTGAGTGGGTCCAAGAACGAATGAGCCAGACTTGCCCTCGACTCCAAAAAGGACATCGGCCATTTTATCGATCCGCCCCGTCGCCCGCCAGATCTCTACCGGCTGGAGCGCCGGCAAGAGCAACTCCGCGGCGCCCGCCCGATCAAGCTCCTCCTCGATGATTCGCTCGACATTACGGAGAAGTCTGTAGCCCAACGGAAGGAAACTGTAGACGCCACTCGTCAACCGACGGATATAGTTGCCACGCAGCAACAGCTTGTGGGAAGCCGCCTCAGCATCCTGAGGGGTCTCTCGCAGACTCTTGAAGACGAGTTCGGATGTTCGCATGGATTCCAAGGCTAGCAGACACCTCAGTCCATGGACGACATCCTCTCGCGTTCTTACAGACCGGGCCTACGCTTGCCTTTGATCAGCGGCGCTTTTTGTTTAGCCGCGCCTCGACTCCCTCTAGCATGATGGCCTGCGCCTCCTCGACGAGTGCCTCTACCATTCTTGCCTCTGGGACTACCTCGACGATCTTTCCTTTGATAAAGAGATGTCCTTTCCCCTTACCGGCGGCGATGCCAATATCGGCCTCGCGTGCCTCTCCAGGTCCATTGACGTTACACCCCATGACTGCGACCTGTAACGGGAGACCAAGTTTCTCAAGTTCTCTCTGGGCCTCAGTGGCCACTGCCACCACGTCGATCTCGGCTCTTCCACAGCTCGGACAAGCTATGAAATCAAGCCCTTTGCGCTCTCGCAATCCGAGTGACTCTAGAAGTTGACGCCCGGCGCGCGCCTCCTCGATCGGATCCGCTGTGAGCGAGTAACGAATCGTATCGCCAATCCCCTCTGCCAACAGAGTAGCTATCCCAGCGGTCGCCTTTATAAGACCACCAGGCAGAGGGCCAGCTTCGGTGACCCCAAGGTGCAACGGATGATCTACCTTCTCGGCTAGCAAGCGATAGGCCGCGATCATAAGTGCTACATTCGAAGCCTTCACCGAGAAGGCTACGTCATCGAAGCCAACCTCGTGGAAGAGCTCGAGTTCATGGAGCGCCGAGGCGACCATGGCCTCAGCGGTGATTCCTCCAAACTCCTTAGCAAAATCAGGGTGGAGAGAACCGGCGTTGACACCGATCCTGATCGGGACGCCACGTGCCCCTGCCTCTCTCGCTACCAGCTTGATCTCCTCTGGTTTGCGCAGATTACCCGGATTCAACCTGAGTGCGGCTACGCCCGACTCAAGGGCAGCAAGTGCCATCTCGACATGAAAATGAATATCGGCGACGATCGGCACCGGAGAGCGTGGAACGATTTGGCGGAGCCCATCAGCTGCGTCCTGAGAGTTGCAGGTGCAGCGGACGATCTCGGCACCGGCAGCTGCCAGCGAGTAGATCTGAACCAGGGTTCCCTCTACATCAGCGGTCTTGGTCGTCGTCATCGACTGGACTGAGATAGGGCTGTCGCCACCAACGGTTACCTTGCCGACCTGGACGGCCCTCGAAACTCGACGCTTCGCCAACGTTACCTGTTCACGTGTCATTGCAGCTCACTTTCATCATAATCCTAGCCAAATGGGTTAAAGATTGGATGGGTGATATCGAGATATAGCGAGGTCACGCCGATCAATAGAATGATAGCCAACACCGCATAGGTAACTGGCATTAGCTTCATCACGTCTGCGTGATAACGGCGATTCTTTCTCGAACGGATGCGTTCATAGATCGCTATCACCACATGACCGCCGTCAAGCGGCAAGAAGGGAAAGAGGTTGAACACGCCAACAAACACGTTTATCAAGAACAACAGCTCCAAGACTGCTGCGATACCAGCCCGCACAGCGTCGTTAGCTAGATAGACGATGCCTACTGGGGATTCAAAGCGCGACTGCGATCGAGCGGAGGTGGGACTCGACGACGGGTGGACCACCTCTTGAGCATAGGTGGCGATGCCATGTGGTGAAAAGTGTGAAAGGATCCCAGCTACCGAGCTCCATGCGTATGAACCCAATCCAGTCACCGCATGGCCCGCACCTGCTACCAAAGAGTCGGTAACTGTCTTGGTGGTAGACTCTATAGTTACCCCAATCACTCCAGATCCATGAAGCGACTTGTAAACCGGATCGGTTCGAGCCAGTACCGAAGCGCTCACCGGTACCACAGTCCTGTATAGAACCTTCGACCCGACTCGTAGCGTCAGATGGACAGGCTTGTTAGCGCTCGTCTCGATAATCTTGCCGAAGGTGGAGGTGCTAGGGTGATGAATCCCATTCACAGCCAACACAGTGGATCCGGCCGGGATGTGGGCTTGATAGGCCGGTGAAACAACATGTGGAGCCTTGGCTACCGAGGCGATATAAGTCCCTCCATTGCTGACCGCGAACCCAACACCAGACAGCAACACCCACAAGATTGCGAACGCCATTATAAAGTGCATCAAAGAGCCTGCTACGCTGACCAAGATGCGACGAGGAAAGGTCGACTGTCGATATGTTCGTGCTTCATCTTGAGGTGGCACCTCCTCGACGTTGGTCATGCCTGCAATGCGGACATAACCTCCAACTATCAGTGCCTTGATCCCATACTCAATCCCGCCTACCTTGAACGACCAGATTCTAGGCCCAAATCCGATAAAGAACTCGGTCACCTTCATTCCGGATAGGCGAGCAGTGATATAGTGACCGAACTCATGCAGGATAATCATCGCCGCAATTGCTGCGACCACTACCAGCGTGGATAGCGCGTGGACATGCGCTGCGAACGCAATGATGGCAGCAATAACAATCAGGAACTCAATCAAGCGTCGACCAGAGAATGAACGCGCCTCCGCCAGACTCGGTTCTGGATTCTCTGAGGTATCGGCGCCGTCTACAGTATCGATACTAGGCATTGGCATATACCTTGACCAGGTCAGTGGCCGTGCTTCTGGCTCTTTGGTCTAGTTCGACAACCTCATCAATACTCATCGGCGTGCATGCCTCGTATCCTGCCATCGCAGATGCTACCGTATCGTAGATCTGTGACCAACCAATTCTGCCAGCTAGAAACGCCTCTACCGCCACCTCATTGGCCGCATTCATCCAACACGGTGCACCGCCGCCATCCCTACCTGCGGCAAATGCCAACCCAAGGCCCGGGAAGCGCACGAGGTCAACATCCTCGAAGGTGAGCGTCCTAGATCCGGCCCAGGACATGGATCCATGGGCCAGTGGACTACGATCCGGGTGATAGAGCGCCAAAGATATAGGAAGTCTCATGTCAGGCATAGAGAGCTGAGCGAGCGTTGTTCCATCAGTGAATTCAACCATCGAATGGACCAAAGATTCCGGATGCACGACTACTGCTATCTGTTCATAGTCGACCCCAAACAGGTAGTGAGCCTCGATCACCTCTAACCCCTTGTTGAATAGCGTGGATGAGTCCACACTTATCTTTGGTCCCATGGACCAAGTAGGATGGGCGAGCGCATCTTGGACAGTCACCGTCTTCAACGACTCGGCGTCGAACTCGCGGAATGGGCCACCTGACGCAGTAATCACCAGACGCGCCAGACCAGGCAGACGGTCGCGTGATCGCCCCAAGAGCTGGAAGATAGCCGAGTGTTCTGAATCAACGGGGATCAACTCGCCTCCTCGCCCCAACAAGGAGAGCACAAGTTCACCAGCGGCAATGAGCGACTCCTTGTTAGCGAGCCCGAGACGTAATCCCGCTAGGAGTGCACGTTCGGTGACCCTTATCCCAGCAAAACCGGTCACCCCGTTGATGACAATCTCTGCAGCCGTCAGCGCATCGAGCAGCTCGTCACCTGTCACCACTTCAATCCCTGAGTCAAGCAGCGAGCGGAGCTCCTTGGCCGCCGCCTCATCATCTAGACCCACCACGGCTGGGCGAAACTCGCGCGCCTGATCGAGAATTCCGTCAACATCGGAGTGCGCTCCGAGGACAGCAACCCGAAACCTGTCTGGATCCTGCCGCACAAGATCAAGCGTCTGGCGGCCGATGGAACCGGTCGAACCCATTACGGCAAGTGATTTCATACCAAACCTCTAATGCATCACCTTAAGTGCAGACTCAGAAACAGATAAAAAGCGACTGGCAGCACGATGAGTATGCCGTCAATCCGATCCAGCATACCGCCATGACCAGGAAGCAATCGTGAGGAGTCCTTTGCAGAGACCGATCGCTTCAACGCAGACTCAGCTAAGTCTCCTACTGGGGCAATGATCGCAACGGCAAGTCCAATCAGTAATCCAGCTGTGAGCGTGAACGGGTGGATAAGCGGAAGCACCAAACCAGCTACCAAAACTGTAGCCACTCCGCCAATAATCACCCCCTCAATGGTCTTACCAGGAGAGATGGCAGGAGCCAACTTATGTTTGCCGAATAGAGAACCGCCAAAAAAGGCGAATACATCCGCCGTGGTGGTACACAGGAGAGTGCCGACTAGGAGTCCCAATCCACCAGCCCCGAAAAGTGAGTGTCTGAGCATCAGACCAGCAAAAGAACCAAACAAGCCAACCCAGACGACCATCACCATCGTGGTAGTAATTCCGGCGACGAACTGTTCGCCCCGGTGCTGTACCATAAACCAGATGAGCGAGACCAAAATCGCAGCTACGATCACCAGCACAATGGCGTCCTCGCCAGCCAAGTAAGCGCCGATAACTAGGGCGACGACGGCAAGAAGTCCAACAAGGGCAGCAGGGCGGTACCCACCCTTACGAAGAAGGTTATAGCCCTCGGCCGCAGCAGTTGTGACAGCCACTACCACAACCACCAACGTTGAGACCGTTCCCAATTTCAGCGCCAGGAGCAAGACGATTGCAAGCACGATACCAGTAACCGTACGCACTACTTTTACGCGCTCGGTAGGCCCACCAGTATGTTCGGTCCGCTCCTCCAGACTCGCTTGGGGGGTGGAGTTGTCTCCATCAATTGGTTTAGTAGTGCTTCGGGATCTGTCCGCAGAGCCCCGTACCCGTCTCTGGGATCGACCCCGCGATGACACCACCTCATGGCGAGATGGTCGTCGCGGCCTATCCCTGATGGACGACTCATCGGCTCCATCAGTTACGCGACCACTCAGTGTAGATGCATCGCTGGCCCCAGTCTCATCGCTGGCCCCAGTCTCATCGCTGGCCCCAGTCTCATCGCTAGTCACGCGGATATCGCTAGACCGATGCGTCTCACGAGCAACCCGATGTGGAGACCCTCTCCGTTCATCCAGATGAGCTTGAAGAGCATCGATATACTCCTGGTCTCGGTCGTGGACTCCGCCAACACCCTCTACGCCTGCTGAGCCATCCTCTGCAGCTGGGCTTGGGTTCCTGGACCTAATACGTAACGCCTCAAGTGTCGCATCATCGATAGACCCTCGCTCGATCGGGATCAAGAAATCATCCCTCTCCTCTGGCTGGTGCAATCTTCCTTGATGGCGCGCATCTTGAGTCTCGTCCTCTAATGCATCGAAGTTTCCAGGCGCTCTACCATGCAATGGTGGCAAAGGCTCGCCTGCCAGCTCCTCGATCACCCGTGGTATCTCGCCCGTCGCCGGTTCACGCCAACCAGGAAGCTCAAGCGTTAGATCCTCCTCGGGCGTCGGCGGATCCCCATCAACTCGAGCGCGCTCTCTGGCCAACGCATCGCTATCCAACGATAATGTGGCATCCTGATCGGGACCAGCCAATAATGGCTGATCAACAAAGCCATCGCCGAGCGATAGCGTGAGATCCTCATCGGTCTCGTCGCCAGGCTGGGGTTCACTCGACGCATCAAAGAGAGAACCATCTGACTCCCCCTTGGACCTCTGTCGATGACGTTCCTGGCCCTCACCCATTGCTACGGCCCCTCTCAGACCTCAAGTAGATCGCGCTCTTTGGCCTCCAAAGCCTTGTCTAATTCAGCAATATAGTGCGAAGTGACCTGCTCGAGCTGCTTCTCGAGATCAGAAAGGTCGTCAGTGGTCAGTGAACCCTGCTTCTGCCAGCTCTCAAACTGATGCCGTGCACTCCGTCGAATAGCCCTTATTGCAACCTTTCCCTCCTCGGATCGGGTGCGAACTACCTTGATCAACTCCTTGCGACGCTCCTCCGTAGGGGGCTGCAGAGTAATGCGGATCGTGGAACCGTCATTAGTAGGATTGGCACCAAGGTCGGAGTTTCGAATTGCTGTCTCAATAGCTCCAAGGCTCCCTCGATCGTATGGATTGATCACCAAGGTACGGGCATCAGAGACACCGATCCCGGCTATTGTCATCAGCGGCGTCGTCGATCCGTAGTAATCCACCGCGAGGTGTTCAACCAGCGCCGGAGCCGCTCGGCCGGTTCTCACCGCGGCGAACTCCTCTTCGGTATGTTCAAGAGCCTTTGCCATTTTGGTCTTCGTTTCGGCAATCACCAAGTCAGTATCAACTTCTTCAGCCATCAGTCAACCACCGTTCCTATTTCGCCTCGCCAGGCGCGAGCTATATTTCCTGGGCTCGTCACGTCAAAGACAATCACCCGAATGCCATGATCCTTGCAGAAGGTTACCGCTGTCATGTCCATCACGTTCAGGTCTCGTGAGATAACATCCATATACCCAACATGATCATACTTCGTAGCACTCGGATCAAGTCGTGGGTCCGCTGAATAGATCCCGTTTACCCCGGAATGAGTACCCTTCATCATCGTCTGAGCACCGATCTCAGCTGCTCTTAAGGCAGCCGCTGTGTCGGTGGTAAAAAACGGGTTGCCGGTCCCTGCGGCGAAGATGACGATGCGCCCCTTCTCGAGATGGCGAACCGCTCTGCGTCTTATATAAGGCTCAGCAAGCTCCGACATGTTGATGGCACTCTGCAATCTCACTGGCTGCCCCAACGCCTCGATCGCGCTCTGTAGTGCTAAGGCGTTCATAACAGTGGCGAGCATCCCAATGTTGTCAGAGGTGGGGGCGTCGATACCGATGTCAACACCATAGGTACCTCGCCAAATATTTCCACCACCAACGACAAGAGCAATCTCAACACCGAGTTCAGATCGAAGCCCTACCAACTCCTTTGCCAGCTGCGTCAACACTGCGGCGTCGAGGGGTCCAGTCGACGGATCCCCAAGTGCCTCACCCGAGATCTTGAGGAGAATCCGACACCGGTCACCTATCACCTGCGTCGACGCCAACTCGCTACTCGCCAACGACAAGCTGAGCGAAGGCGACGAGTGAGGCCTGTCCAAGCACTTCGCGGACTCGATGCTTCTCGTCCTTCACGAACGGTTGCTCCAACAGACAGATGGATTTAAAGAAACCATCGAGTCTCCCAGTTACGATCTTTTCGATCGCAGCCTCTGGCTTTCCTTCGTTCCTGGTCATCGTCTCAAGCGTCTCTCGCTCTTGGGCCACCAAAGCGGCGGGTACATCCTCGATAGCTAGGTAACTCGGTCGAGCGAAGGCAACATGCAAGGCAAGGTCATGCGCGAGTTCCTCGGAGCCATTCTTGAGTTGCACCAAAACGCCATTTACACCACGATCAGCCTGAACATGGAGGTAACCCGATACCTCTTCTCCTTCACCTGCCTGAAGTCGTACCACCCGGCCGAGCGAGATATTCTCCTTAAGCGTTATCGTAAGCGAAGCAATCATCTCGGTGTACTCACCGACAGCTTGCTCTCCGCGTTCGGCGACAGCTGCCGCAATCTCGTTGACGGTGTTGACAAAATCAGCCGACTTGGCGACGAAGTCAGTCTCGCACTTGAGTTCAACTAACACCCCCACTTGGCGATCGACCATAGATAGGGCGATTGCACCTTCGCTGTTCTCTCTGTCAGCACGCTTTGCGGCAGACACAACCCCGCGTTCTCGCAACAACTGCGCAGCACGCTCGGCATCCCCACCGGTCTCTTCGAGAGTTCTCTTTGCGTCGAGAATACCTGCACCGGTAAGCTTGCGCAGTGCCTGCACGTCTGCAGCCTTGATATCAGCCACGATTGGCCTTCCTTTCTCGTTTTTCTGTCAGTTACAAACTTGCTATACGGCAGCTGGGGCTGGGGCTGGTACCGGCTCCGCCTGACCTGCCTTCGACTTGCCTTCGATGATGGCCGTTGCCATGAGGCGAGTAAATAGTTCGCAAGACCGAATTGCATCGTCATTCCCAGGCATGATATGGTCAACAAGTTCAGGGTCGCAGTTGGTATCGACCACTGCAATGACCGGAATGCCAAGTCGAGCTGCCTCCGTCAGTGCCAGGTGTTCCTTGACGGTGTCGATTACGAATAGCGCATCAGGCAGTCTCGTCATGTTACGCACGCCACCCAGGTTGAGGTCGAGCTTGGTGAGTTCACGCTGCAAAAGCAACGCCTCCTTCTTCGGCATAGCCTCAAAATCTCCCTGAACCTTCATCTGCTCGTACTCCTGGAGCTTTCGCACTCGCGAGGCGATAGTTGGAAAATTGGTCAACATGCCACCCAACCACCGATGACTTACGTAAGGCATGCCCGCCATCTTGGCGTACTGTGCAATCGCATCTTGTGCTTGCTTTTTGGTGCCGACGAAAAGTACGTTGCCACCGCGAGCAGACAACGAACGTACGAATCGAAACGACTCGTCAATTCCTCGAAGCGTCTGGCGTAGGTCGAGGAGGTAAATCCCATTGCGCTTGTCGAAGATGAATGGCTTCATCTTTGGGTTCCATCGCTTGGCTTGATGCCCGAAATGAACTCCGGCCTCAAGAAGCTGCGACATCGTTACTAGTGGTTTATCTGGCATGATCCTCCCATCGGTTGAACTGAGGAGCGCCCTCGCGACAAACGCCGACCGTGGGTCGGGCACTCCCGTTACTTGCTCGAATTTGAGCCTCAGCTAGCCTAGTCGCGACTTAAGATCAGAGCCGCCGATGTTTGATCGTCTCTCCAGAGATGATCAGCTCTCACCTACGCAGCAGAGAAAACACCACCATTAGTCAAAAAGACAGGTTCCGTTAGCCAACGTCGCCGAGCTTGCCGCGGAGTTGAAGTACAGCCTTCGAGTGGATTTGACACACCCGACTCTCCGTAACCCCAAGGATCTGCCCAATCTCGGCCAAGGTGAAGCCTTCGTAGTAGTACAACGTCAGCACCATTTTTTCGCGGTCGCCGAGTCGATTGATCGCGTCAACTAGCATCCGGCGAGTCTCCTCTTGCTCGAAAGAGCCGTTAGCACTCTCTTTGCGGTCGGCAATTGTGTCGCCGAGGGTCATCCCCTCGCTTCGCTCTCCACCAAGCACGACCTCGTCTAAGGCAGCAATGCCCAGAAACGAAATCTTTGAGAAGATCGCCTGCAATTCGGACTCGTCAATCTCAAGCTCTGCAGCAACCTCTTGGTCAGTAGGGCTTCTGTGGAGTTTGCCCTCGAGCTTAGAGTAGGCCTGTTCCACCGCCTTAGCCTTCGCCCGAACCGAGCGTGGCACCCAGTCAATGGCTCGAAGTTCGTCAATGATTGCACCCTTGATACGGGTGATCGCATAGGTTTCGAACTTGATATTGCGCTCTAGATCGAACTTCTCGATGGCATCTATCAGTCCGAAGGTGCCATAGCTCGCTAAATCAGCCTGCTCGACTGAGTTGGGTAAGCCCACCGCTACTCTCGAAGCCACAAAACGGACGAGAGGAGAATAAGCGATTAACAGACGATCGCGCAGCCCTTGATCACCCGTCTCCTTATACCTGTGCCACAACTTGTCTAAGTCGGCGTCACCTTGCATCACAGCCCCTACTTGCCCCGCGGATGTAACTCTCGATAGACTCTCGCCAACCGTTCATGACTCACGTGAGTATATATTTCCGTCGTGGACAGTCTAGCGTGTCCAAGCAGCTCCTGAAGGCTACGCAAATCGGCACCATTTTCGAGCAGGTGCGTGGCATAACTGTGCCGCAATGAGTGCGGATGTGCGCCAGGGAAGTATAGATTGACGATCCGATATACAGAACGAACTCCTATGCGTGCACCTCGTTCACCAAGGAAGAGAGGGGTTGCATTGTCGGATCGACTCTGCAAATAGCGTTCAAGCGCCACCACTCCCCTCCGCGCTATCGGCACCACTCTCGGCTTTCCGCCCTTGCCGTTGCGCACAGAGATCCGTTGACCGTCAAAGTCAACATCCCCCTTATCAAGCTGCACCAACTCTCCGACACGAAGGCCGGTATCGTAGAGTGTCTCCAGGACGGCATAATGGAGAAGGTTAACCTCTGGTTGCGTGCTCAGCCAATCCAAGCTCCTGACGACAACCGAGGCATCAAGCGTCCGAGGAAGTTTACGTGCTGGCTCTCCGCCCGGCTTGACGAGCGCTAGCCTCAGGCCGGTCAAGTTTAGGTCATCTCGAAAACGCAGGTAAGAGGAGAAGGCAGCAAGATCTGTTCTAATGGTCGATCTCGCAGCCCCACTCTCCTGTCGCTTCGAAAGGATTCGTCGAACCAATCGAATATCCAACTGCGCAGGATCATAAACCCCTTGATCGGCAGCCTCGCGAATCAGCCAATCTAGACCGGTAAGATAGCGATGCTGAGTCGACGGGGCGAGATGGGTTATGTAAGAACGATACTCATCTAGTCTCCACAAACCCTGGTTGCCCACATCAACCACTTTACTCGACAACATCCGATCGTGGGTGAACGCTCGTTAATGAATTGAAAAGCCGAAGCGTCATACGATGAATCGCATTCTGCATATCCATCGTATGACGCCAGGACTACGTCCAGTTGACACGACTCCATTGTCTGAATCGTCATTGTGCACGTTCGTTACAGCACCAGACAAGCAGCGGTTCACAAAAGTCGTCCCAGCTACGAGAATTCGTCGGGACAGACACGCGCTCATCAGGTTTTCTGCACGAGCAGTATCGTTGAGGCATGGCTACGACACCTGTGGATCGCCGTCGTCATGCGTTGGATATGCAGATCCGTGAATCCTTGACTGGCAAGCACCTTGTGGTGGCTGAGGAGGGCTTTGAGATCAAGCGAAGTCTGCCTCATGGACATGTGGCAGCTATAGCTGCGATGGCAAATGAGTTAAAGCTTCCCGCCCTCCTTGGACCCGCCTGTCGTGAGCGAGATATCATCTATGCCCTGATCCTTGCCAGAGCCATTCGCCCAGCCTCCAAGCTCGCCACCTCCCGGTGGTTCAAAGACTCCACCCTTGGGGTTGACCTAGGGGTAGTGGGTATCTCAACCGATGAGATCTACTCAGCCATGGACTGGTTGTATGCACGCCAAGGAACTATCGAAGCGACACTGGCCAAACGCCACCTCCAGGAGGACTCACGGGTGCTCTATGACCTCTCCTCGTCCTGGATGGAGGGGACACATTGCCCTCTGGCTGCCTATGGATATTCCAGAGATCACAAGCGAGGCAAGACCCAGATCGAGTATGGCCTCATGACCGATGTCGATGGTCGACCGATCTCAATCGAGGTCTTTAGTGGTAACACCGGGGACCCTAGTGCCTTTGTGAATGCCGTCAACATGACCAGGGATCGCTTTGGGTTAAGAGAGCTCATCATGGTGGGAGATCGAGGGATGATCACCCGTGCACGTATAGAGGCGCTGCGGGGTCTCGAGGGTGCAAAGTGGATCACCTGTCTACGGGCTCCCCAGATTCGAACCCTCATCGACGGTGGTTCTCTCCAGCTTGGCCTCTTTGATGAGACGAACCTGGCTGCGATCACCCATCCTGACTATCCCGATGAGCGCCTCATTGCCTGTCGTAACCCTGACCTGGCTCGTCTTCGGGCCAACAAGCGAGAAGAGCTCCTGGTAGCGACCGAGAAGGAGCTCGAAAGGCTCTCGAGCTCAGCGGGCTCGAGCAAGTATCCAATGGCCCTAAGGGTTGGACGAGTCCTTGACCGACACAAGATGGCCAAGCACTTTACCTTAGAGTTCGACGACGATGAGAGCTTCACCTTTGTCAGAGATACCAACTCAATCGAGACAGAGGCTGCACTCGATGGGATCTATGTCATACGTACCTCGGTGAGCCAGGAAGAACTCGATGATGCCAAGGCGGTAGAGGCCTACAAGGGCTTAAGCGTTGTCGAGCGCAACTTTCGCAACCTGAAGGTCATCGATCTCGATCTACGTCCGATCTATCACTACAGCGAGAATCGGGTCAGAGCCCACGTGTTTCTTAGCATGCTCGCTCTCTATGTTACCTGGCACATGAGAGAGGCTCTCGCGCCACTCATGTTTGGTGACGAGGAGATTCCAGAGCGCCACGATCCGGTTGCACCCGCGCTACGATCTCGCGCTGCTGAATTAAAAGACGCCACTAAACGCGGGGCCGATGGCGAACCGATTCACAGCTTTGGCACCCTGCTCGCCCACCTTGGAACGCTGACTAGAAACACGGCTGAATTTACCCAAGGCATCCAAATCGAACAGCTCTCGGTGTCAACTCCACTGCAACGTAGAGTCTTTGAACTCATTGGATCACCGATACCAACCACCATTGGAGGAAAGTGATGCGAACGAAAACACTAATCTCCGACAAAGTACCTGGTAGAAGGTACTATCGGTCGGTGGGTTAGACGTAAGTTTGGCCTAATGGACCCGGAGGATAGAACCGGCGACTCGGATGCCTCTCCGTCAAGTGAGGCTATATCTCACAATCGCTCAAGCGGACGGCCCTTTAACCAATATCGCGCTGCGATGGTAACCCCCACGAACAAAACTCGACCTAGCGAAAGCGCGGTTCCTTAAGATGAGCTTCGCTCTCCAACTTATGCACTCGCTCGTCATAACCGATCTGTCGGAAAAGATCAGCCAAGGACTCGTAATGTCCATACTCGGCCGCAATTGAGGATTCGAACACCTCCTCTTCCCATTCTGGATGCTCTAGCACGAGCTCCATATATTCATGCTCCGCATGGTCCTCAAAGTCAGCGTTCAAGCGATAGCTGAGGGATGGGCGCACGACATACAAGAGCGCCGAAACCTGATAATAGATAAACGCGATCACCTGCGGCAAAACGGTGTATCTCAGGTAAGTCTCATCGATCCCACGCTCAGCAATCAACTCTTCTAGAATCAGAAGATGCCACTGCTCGTTGTCCTGCTGGCTCCGCGACTCGAGCACCCGATCGTGAATCCGCCTTGCCATGGCAACGCGATCCGACACGTGTGTGATCGCGATATATGCAACCTGCTCCCAGGACTGGTAGGGAACCCGAGCCACAAGTTCAAGTACCTTGAACTTTGAGAGACTGCGCTCCTTACCATAGACGGCGTCAAGCGAACTAAAGAGGAGCCTTGCCAGAACGCCGTACCTTCGACGTTGCGCAGACAACGTCTTGGTCTGCTCTTGTTTACGCTCGGGTGGAGTCAAGTTTCCCATCGCGCCCCTGATCCCGCCGTCATCATTACTAGCCTCATTCTCACCCAAGTCAACGCTCCCTTCCTCAGTACAGGCTCGACCACGACGCAAGCAATACCTCTATAGGTATACATTTCCAGGCTCTTATCCTACAGCGTACGGCCCTTTCGACCTGAGTGTTGCGTCCGATCGCGCAACGCTCGTAACGTTCACATAACAGAAACACTCCATGGATCGGCAAGACAATGAATCGTAGCGAACGCTCACAATGACTATTCAGACAATAGATCCGTGCCGAACGAACACACCCCTGTCGTCATACGGTGGATATGCAGAAATCGCATAGCATCCATTCGACCCGGGCTGCAAGCACTACTCGCCGTACAGGTTAGCCTGATAGGAGTGCACCAAGCAAAGGTCTCACTGATTGTCGTATGCACTGCAATGCTACTGGCCGGTTGTGGATCCGCAGATGCTCAACCCGTCAAAGCCAAATCGAGTGGTACGCTCAAACCCACGCCGACGACGGCTGCTGACAGGGCGGTCGCCAGCGAGTTCAAGAACGTCAACTGGTCGAAGGTATCGTACCCAAGCCTGCTCCCGCATTGCCACGTCAGCGCCGGTACTCCGGTAGTCGAGAAGGGCTCTGTGGTTGGCTATATCATTGGGAACCACGCCCCAATGGCGATCGTGACGGCGACCTGCGGAATCGACGCCTCCTCGCTTCCTAACGGGCTTTGGGCCTTCAACCCTCCCGCGGCTCGATCGAGCACGAAACCAGCGTTCGTTGGCACCCTAGTCTCACTTCCGCCGAGTCCGTTGCAGCATGACTCCCCAACCAGCTACCTATACTTCACCAACCTGCTTAAAGGAGACCAACAAGCACTCGCGGTCCCTAGCCCACCAGGCACCACGCAATCGTCTGCATATAAGACTGCAGGGCGAGTCCTCTCAACTGTGGACTGTTATACCTCGGGTCCACAGTTCATCAACGGAGACTCATTCACCGTCGTGGGTCTCACCGGTATCGACTACTCGGTACCGGATCAACCACCTGCAGCCATGGAGTCTCTGGAATTCACGCTCCACAAGGGAGCGTTTCGGCTCCATAAACGTTTTATCACCGCGGTTGCTCGTTACAGCTGTCCTTGAACTGGCTCCACGCCTAACCGCTCGCTGGTCGCCATGAACGCTCCATCCCTCGAACGGCTGGGCCTCAGTCTCCCTTGGCAGCCGCCTCAACAGCCTGTGCAATCGTTGGAGCTACCGCCGGATTGAAGACCGTCGGGACTATGTAGGCCGGGGACAACTCGTCCTCGGTCACGATGGCAGCGAGCGCACGGGCTGCAGCCAACTCCATTGCCGAAGTTATCTTTGTCGCACCGGCATCCAATAGACCGCGGAAAAAACCAGGAAAGACCAACACGTTGTTGATTTGATTAGGCTCATCGCTCCTACCAGTCGCCACTACCGTAGCAATCCGGCGAGCCAGCGCCGGATCGATCTCGGGGTCTGGGTTTGCGAGCGCAAAAACGATCGGATCCGCAGCCATAAGCCGCAGATCACCCTCGGTTACAAGATTCGGGCCAGACACGCCAATCACGACATCCGCTCCCTGCAACGCAGTATGCAAATCTCCTCTCACTCCATGTGGATTAGAGTGCTGTGCGACCCAGAGGCGACTCTCATCAAGCGTGCTCCAGTCAGGTTCCAAAATTCCATCGCGATCTACCGCGATAAGGTTGCCAACACCCTCGCTGATCAACAATTTGGCAATTGCGACGCCTGCGGCACCAACGCCCAGAATGACAACCTTGGCATCCCCCAAGCTCTTGTTGACCACTCGCAAAGCATTCAGGAGGGCTGCAAGGACGACAATAGCGGTACCGTGCTGATCATCATGGAAGACTGGTATGTCAAGATGCTCACGGAGACGGCGCTCTACCTCAAAACATCGAGGAGCCGAGATGTCCTCCAGATTGATGCCACCAAAAACGGGTGCGATCATTCGAACAGCCTGAACGATCTCGTCGACGTCCTGTGACGCCAAGCACACCGGCCACGCGTCGACATCGCCAAAGCGCTTAAAAAGGACGGCCTTACCCTCCATCACCGGAAGCGCAGCCTCGGGCCCAAGATTGCCGAGTCCGAGCACCGCCGACCCATCGGTGACAACGGCCACACTATTTCGTTTGATCGTCAAGTTCCGGGCCGCACTCCGGTCGCGAGAGATCGCGAGCGACACCCGCGCCACCCCAGGCGTGTAAGCCATCGAAAGATCGTCGCGCGTCTTCAATGGAACCTTCGACTCAGTGGCCAAGACTCCACCAAGATGCAGCAGGAGTGTGCGGTCGCTCATTGCACGAACCGTCGCTCCATCTATGGCTTCCACGCTGGCACGCAGCTCAGCAGCGTGCTCCTCGTTGACGGCGTTGCAGGTCACATCGACAACTAGCCGTTCACCACGAGACTCCACGGTATCGAGGGCGGTAATCGCTCCTCCGGCATCGGCTAGCACCGTAGTAATCGCACCTACAAGCCGCGAACCTGAAATCTCCACTCGTAACGTCACTGAAAACGAAGCGCTCGGACTGCTCACGGTTGCACCTTTCGTTCATCGCATCCACTTATATAACTGAAACCACAATAAAGCAGATAACTGCCGAGCATCAACTTCTCGTTGGCACAGCGCTGTCTTCACTACAATTTGGACTGATATCGAATCGTAGTGCCAACACCATCACGCTGGTCGATCCATGGTCGATACACTCGAATCGTGGCCCAATATAAGCTTCCGTACCAGCGACCAGGAATATTCGGAATAGTTGTGGCCGCCATACTCTGGGGGTTCTCGGGGATTGCCGCCCAAGAGCTCTTCCAACACTATCAGCTCCAGCCAACCTGGCTCGCAGCCGTTCGAGTCGCTGGAGCTGGCATTCTCCTCGCCCTGTGGGCAGGTCCACGAGGAAGAACCCAGTCACTGAGACGGTTCACAACCGACAAGCGTCGGCTCATAACCATCATTGTGTTTGGAGTGGTAGCGCTCGACGGCGTCCAGATTACTTTTTTTCTTGCTATCGCCCACGGCACTGCGGTATCGGCCACTCTTTTGCAATTTACGAGCCCGGTGCTCATCCTTGGCTGGGTATCACTCCGGCGCTTCAAAGCACCGAGACCGCTCCTCGTCGTCCTCACCGCAGCCGCGCTCGCGGGCGTGTTCCTGGTGGTGACAGGCGGATCATCGGCTGGGCTGGCGATACCGTTGACTGGGGTAGCATGGGGTCTCGTCTCGGCTGGGTTCACCGCACTCTACAACCTGTTGCCGACCGAACTTCTGTCTAAACATAATGCAGAGGTAGTCGTCGCTGGAGCCTTCCTTGTCGGTTCAGTAGCATTGCTGCCGTGGCTGATTCTCAATGCGCCGGCGGGTTTCAGCACTCCTGAACTGCTGATGGTGCTCTTCGTAATCGTCGGAGGCACCGCGGTACCATTTCTTCTGTACCTTAGCGCACTCGCGACGGTCGCACCCTTGACCGCCAACGTCGTTGGAACGCTAGAGCCATTGACAGCGGCGATAGCCTCCCTGTTTCTATTTAACCTCCAACTCAGTCCCGCCTTGATCGCCGGTGTAGCTCTCGTCCTCGGTTCAGTAGTCGGCCTCTCCCTCTTAGACAGAAACCATAAGCTGCCACCAAAGGAACTTGAAACTCCTACACGATGAGGTTGCTCGGCGATCGGAATGCCTGCTATACGTAGATGCTTTCGTGCAAAATCTCCAATCAGTCTCGCTGCTATTTTCGAGCAGCTTCAGAGAAACTGTCTTGCACCCCGTACCTCAGCCCCGCGTTCCCCTAGGACAGCCAGCTTGGCGAGCGCACTCGCCCGCACGACGCCATCGGCGTCGCGAATCACAGACTCGGCCTGTACGATGTTTCTGCGCCTATCGATGAAACGACCCTCAATCGAGAGCACCTCATCGACACGAATCGGCAACGAATACCGCACCTCAAGGCGAGCCGTTACGGTCACGAACCCCATTGAATAGGGCACATAACTGGCGGCCTCATCAAGGATCGTTGCGGTTATACCGCCATGGAGGACATCGTCCCACCCCACAAAACGTTGTTCGGCGCGATATGTAGCGTGCACGATGCCATCGACTCCGTCAAACTCCAAGTGAAGTCCGATCGGGTTCTTCCCACCGCAAGCAAAACAGTTCTCTTCACCCACGACTCTCCACCTCATCTCCATGCCTAGTCTTAACTAGCTTCCAACTCTCAGCTTATTGCCGCCCCAGTGCCTGTTCCCCTGGAACCTGAGACAAGATCTTGCACCTAAGTCTTACCCCGACGACTCCGACGAAGGCGATCCCTTGAGCACCTAGTGACGACGACACTCCACCACAGGTCCTGCTATCGCACATCTCGACTTACGCCTGAATCAATCGGGTCATCATGCAGGCGTTAGCCTAGATAAACATGAAGCAGGGAATCCGAGATAGTGACACCTGGGAGAACAGACGGTTCCTGCTCTGCGAGGTTTAGATCTGCAAATATGCTCACCGTTAGGCTGTCGGTTGCATAGGCTGTTGTCGGTCGAGGGGGCCCCAATAGTCTTGGCCAACATGGATCCTAGAGGCATGTATGGGCCCAATTGGCGGCCCCTGAATGGAGGGAGAGGTCTGTACCTAGCCTCTCGCTGGCTACTGGGCTCCCCTTGCCCGTCAGAACTCTACAACCAAGGTCACTCAACGTTGTCTACTCGTCAGGCGAGCCTGGTCTAGGTAAGGGAGCTGAAGCCAGATCCAAGTAGGGCACCAAAATCCACTTCAGGATGATCACGCATGACCGTCTGGAGCCTGATTGCGCTCTCAAAAAGCAACAGCAATGTCCCATCGCCTCGTCGAAGTAATCGAACTCCTGGGATTCTCCCCAAAGTTGCAGCATCCTCTGCCGTCACCACTCGTGCCACTCGATAGGGCGTCGACAGATACTCAGTCAATGCTCCAAACTCGTGCTCCATGCGATACTGGAAGACTTCAAACTGCATCTGCCCAACGGCGGCGAGAACCGGAAGCGGATCCCCATCGAGTTCGTATAGAACCTGGAGCACGCCTTCACGCTCCAACTGGTCAAGACCCCTGCGGAACTGCTTGGCTCGTCCAGGATCTTTCACTCGCACTCGCCGGAACAACTCAGGTGCGAACTGTGGAAACGATGGAAAAACGACTGGCGAATCGGCATAGAGCGCATCCCCAATTCGCAACTCACCAGCATTGACGAGACCGACCACATCCCCTGGAAACGCCACCTCAACCGTAGACCGATCGGAACCGAACAGCGAACTGGCATATTTTGTAGAGAACGTCCGACCAGTAGCGGCGTGCGTCAAACTCACCCCGCGCACAAACCTCCCCGAGCACACGCGAACAAAGGCAACATGATCGCGATGAGCCGGATCCATGTTGGCTTGAATCTTAAATACGAACCCAGATAGTGGAGCGTCAAGTGAACGCGTCTGACCGTCAACATCTCGCCGAGGCCTTGGTGATGGGATGAGGTCGACTACTGCGTCAAGCAAAGAACGTACACCGAAATTATTCATTGCAGAGCCAACGAACAGGGGACTAGTCTTCCCCTCAAGGAAGCTCTCCTGATCGTGCGAGGCCCCCACGGCATCCAGTAGCCCACATTCGTCGGCAGCATTGGTCCAGTCGCCGCCCTCCTCTGTAGCCGCAACCGATGCATCCACCTCAACCTCTGGCGCGAGAGTCTTACCTCGTACACTGCGCTCAAAGCGAGTGAATCCACCCGTTCTGCGATCGATCACCCCGTGAAATTCACCAGGAATGCCGACTGGCCAGGTCACCGGGGTTGGTCGCACTCCGATCTTCGCCTCGATCTCATCGAGTAGTTCAAGTGGCGATCTGCCCGGACGATCCAGCTTATTCAAGAATGTGATCATCGGCAGGCCCAACGACCGGCAGACCTCGAAGAGCTTCAGCGTCTGCGCCTCAACACCTTTGGCAACATCTAGCACCATAACCACCGCATCCACCGCAGTGAGGACGCGATAGGTATCCTCGGAGAAGTCACGGTGCCCCGGCGTATCGAGAAGGTTGATTACACAGTCGCGATACTCAAACTGAAGTGCGGTTGAGGTGACGGAGATGCCTCGCTCCTGCTCCATAGCCATCCAGTCCGACCGGGTGTCTCGCCGACCGGTTCGCGCCTTGACGGCTCCAGCCTCAGCAATTGCACCCGCATAGAGCAAGAACTTCTCAGTCAGGGTGGTTTTGCCGGCATCAGGATGGCTGATGATCGCAAAAGTCCGACGCCTAGCAGCCTCCTTCAGGATCTCTCCCGACTCGACCTCTTCTGTCAACATACCCACACCACATCCACTTCACAATCAACTTGGTTAGGTCACGGCCATGGACCAACTAACCAATATCGATTCTACCGGTGATGTCTCGTGCCGTGAGACTAGCGCCATGTGATCCCCGGATCACATGCCCCCTGTGGGATCGGAGCTATGGTGCACAAAATCAGATCGCCATCTGACGGCCACTTTGGCCATCGCTACCAGAATGCGTCCTCGAGGAATGTGGGTTCGAAAGCTCAAGGCGGTGTCTACCGTCCATCGGCCTCTGGACTCGCTCAAGCCTTCGAATACATCTAGCGAGCGAAAGGCTCAAGAATCAAACGCATCCAATACTACTCCATGAAATCGGCAGCAACTCGGCGCCACCATATCAGACCTGCAGCGCCTCGCAAGGCCCGGCTAGACACGCCAATTCAATCCTAAAACCAATCGATTCCAGGGTCCGAGTTCACTCGACTCAACGAGGGGATAGACAAGTGTGGAGCCCGACCATAGCGATCGGACTCCACATCTTGGTGGTCAACTAAACGTTGACCCAAACTACCAACTGATATCACTCAGACGAATTCGGTTGCTCTAGCTGGCCGGCTCGTTCGATCGCATCCTCGGTATCCTTGCTGGCTGAACCCGATGCGACACCCCAGTAGTAGAAGACTATGGCTAGAACAATCACAACCACAAGATCCCATGGATAGTGGATCAGGCCGGTCAGGTGATTGTACTGTCCCCCAAATCGCTTGGAACCAAAATAGGTCTCCAACAGCGACACTGCGATAAAGACGACCAGCCAGACTCCTTGCCTCCAGGCCTGCGCATTGATCCTCGCGAGATCGCTACGTGCCGCGGAAACGATGAGATAGATAATGATCCCGATGGCGTAGCCAACGGTCAGCTTCCAGACCGTCTCCCAACCGCTGAAGTAGATGATGAGTGAGCCCATGACAAATGCAATTGGACCAATTATATTAGCTCCGCCTAAGCGATATGGGCGATTGGCCGAAGCGTGATGGCGTCGAAACACTGCTAGTGACACAGGTCCCATGATGTAGGTAAACACGGTTGCAGCGGAGATAACGCCAACCAGCGACTGCCAGGTTGGGAACGGCAGCAGAAAGATCAACGAGGCGATTATGGTAGCAACCATGGCGAACATCGGGATGCCAGTTTTGTCCGAGATCCTTCTCCACGAGCGACCAAGGTACCCGTTGCGTGCGCTACCTAGAATTACTCGCGGCGTCGAGGCGAAGTAGACAAGTCCAGTTCCAGAGGGTGACAGGACCGCATCAGCATAGAGAATTGTCGCGAGCCAACCCAAACCAAGAGCCGATGCTACCTGAGCGAAGGGGGAGGATAGACTCAAGCCCGCCCACCCGTGCGTCAATTCCGACTTCGGAATCGCAGCTATAAATACGACCTGCAACAGAACGTACACTATCATGCCTGCAACAAGCGCGGTTATGATCGCGCGGGGAGCATCACGTTGCGGATGCTTCGCTTCCGCTGCCATCTCCACTGCCTGACGAAACCCCAGAAATGAGAACACAATTCCGGCGGTAGATACTGCCACCAATACGCCAGCTGTGCCATAGGGCGCAAAGCCATGAGTTGCCGGGGCCGAGTAGTTCGACCAATCCTTGGCAACAAACAAGACCACCAAAATAGTCAGCGTCGGTGTCAAAAACTTTAGGAAGGTTACAAAACTATTTACCTTGGCATAAAGCTTTACGCCATACACATTGATGAGAAAGAAAATAATCAGAAGAATAGCCTCGACGATAAACGCCAGTGGCTGTTTACCTGAAAAGCTCCCGTTGACGGTGGAACCAAATCCCTTTATATAGTGCGACGCATACTGCACCACCGCTTCAGCTTCAATAGCAGGTACTGAAGCGTAAGCAATAAACGCAGCCCAACTGACTATGAAGCCAACCAGTGGACCATGCGAATACTGAGGGTACCGCGTTGCCCCTCCCGCTTCAGGCAAGAACCCCGACAGCTCTGCATACACGAGCGCGATAAACAAACAGGCTACACCGCCAATAACCCACGATATGATAGCTGCAGGACCGGCAGTCTGCGCAGCATATAGCACCGCAAACAACCATCCTGATCCAATAATTGCACCGAGCCCTGCGAAGCTCAGGTCTAAGTACGACATCTCACGACGGAGCTGCCCCGACTTCTGTCGACCAGTTTGCACGAAACCCCCTTTACTGATTCACCGGATCCACCTTCCAGAAAGGTGAGCCGATAATGGCTACCGTAGCATAGCCAGCAATATATGTCTAGTTTGCATAGCAAGCTTGGTAGCCGACTAACCAAAAACTGTCCTACGGCCAACCACGATAAGATCCCGGCGTTAACAAAGCCGCGAGCCAGCAAGCACGTGGGCAAGGCTCGAGGAGGCGGCAACTCCTTCACCCATGGGCAAGACCAGTCAGCGCTCCTGGTCACTTAGATGCTCGGGCGACCCACATCAAGCCATCTCTAGTTGTTTAATCTGCAGATATCTCTCAAGGACTCCATTTGTACTTGAGGTTACTCATGAAACGCATCCGCTCGGCGGCCCGGCTATCTGAAGAGCAATCACAGCTCAATCGGCAACATGACCAACTACAAGGTCGCAGATCCAAGCGCTTGCGACTGCCCCGAATCCGATGGGAAACTATTGTGGTTAGGATTTCAGGCAGAAGCCGCGCTGTGATGTCTTGGTGCCCTTAAGCCTCCCATCTCCGAGATGGAGTGAAAGCCCAAGCAGAGGTGTTAACGCCTGAAGCACCCAAGAACCAGAGACGCCCGTGACTTTTATCTCCACCTCATCCCCGAATTCGAACAGAGTCCTACTGATAACCTTCATCTAGTTTTGTTAATGAAGAATAGCCATCCGTCACACTTTACAGAGTTGAACATTACTTACAGAATCCCACCCATATTGGAGAACCGATTCACATCAAAGACCGGTTGCTCAAACGCACAATACGAATGCGCGTATTGGTGGTGTCGAACCATCGTTGGGCTAGGCTTGCACCAGCCATTCTCAGGCCATGCCGCGATCGCGTCATTCATAGTGGTTGAGGAGCTCCAGGCAAGCTCCGACTCGATCAGCGGTGCAGGTTTATCCTCTTGGCCAGTCACCAGCCGCACGAGTTCCCGTTCACCTTGTCGCCTCCTGCCACGGAAACGGACACAACGGTGCTTGACCTCTTCGAGGCTATGCCATCCGATGAAAACTCTGAGTCCCCAGGTATCTCGCTGAGCCACGATGCCCATGCTTCCTGCCATCAAATCCTCCAACTTCGAACCCCTTGTTGGATTCCTGTTGGGTTATAGCACCGCAGGATTTACGAACTATACCCTGACCTGGTGGGCGCCAAGGGACTCGAACCCCTGACCTGGTGGGCGCTAAGGGACTCGAACCCCTGACCTGCTGGTTGTAAGCCAGCACGAAGTTGTCCGAATCCGTAGTCATAGCGTCTGAGTACGTCCCATTTATGCAGCTCGTTGAAGTCTTTTGGCACGGGCGGTGAGACAGTCTCGGACTGGACGGGACGTCGTCGGACACAATTGTTGGGTGAAAAGTTGGGCGGTCGAGCCTCGGGCGAGAGATCGAGTTCTCCCTAATTGAAGACTACCGAACCGTGGACACGGAGTCAAGGTCCCAAGCGCAACACAAACGAGCGACCCACACGTCGATGGATCTTTAGGAACCGAGAACCACAAACGCAGCCATCGGGCAAGACCTACTCAAGTTGCCCTGTCCAGGCAAAGCAGCGGTTAAACTACGTTGGGATAGAAAGGTCGCAGTCAGGTGGTCTCTAATCGTATTACAATTGACCCTTCGCAATGCAATGGTCGTCCATGCATTCGTGGCATGCGGATTCGAGTGCAAGACATCCTCGAACTGCTCGTATCTGGAGCCTCCAATGAGGAGATTCTAGAGGAGTACCCCTATCTTGAACTAGACGACATCAAGGCTGCCCTCCATTATGCCGCAGTACAGCTGGATCATCCGGTGCTCTTCGTTGCATAATGCAATTTGTCGTAGATGCGCAGCTTCCACCCGCTCTGGCTCGTTGGATCACCTGTCAAGGTTATGACGCACTACACTTGATCGATCTTGGCATGCTGGGAGCCAAGGATCAAGAGATCTGGGCCCTCGGGCGCCACGAAGGTTCGATCATTGTTAGCAAAGATAGCGACTTCGCCGCGCTAAGCCTTTCCGACAACCAGGGCCCGCCTGTCCTATGGCTGCGTTTGGCCAATTGCCGCACCCCAGAACTGATAAGGATCCTCACCCCACTCTGGCCGTTAGCCATTGATCGACTAACAGATGGCGAAAAACTCGTGGAGCTTAGAGGGTGACGGCGACTCAGTAGGTCACTACCCGACCGTCGGGCCTTAACGGATCTGCAGTCGGGCCGTCAGCGTAGCAAGCCGTGCCTCGCGTCCACATACCTCCGGTGCTTTGTCTGGCTGTCAGTAATAAAGCTAAAAGGCGGCCTATCGGGACAAAAGTACTAGCTGCACACCTGCGAAAACTAACACTCCAGCAACTATTGGCCCCTTTTCCCACTGTAAACTCGGAGTTTACATGCATCGTGCTGAATCACGACGTGTCCATCTCCTACAAACAAATCCGCTAGCTTTGAAATCCTTGTTGGGTTTTCTGTTGGGATTTTATGCAATCGTGTCGACGGAATACCCTTTGACCTGGTGGGCGCTAAGGGACTCGTACCCCCGACCTGCTGGTTGTAAGCCAGCACGAAGTTGTCCGAGCCAGTAGTCATAGTGTCCGAGTACGTCCCACTTTTACAGCTCATCGAAGTCTTTAGCAAGGGCGGTGAGACAGCCTCGGACTGGACGGTACGTTCTCGGACACAATTGTTGGGTGAAAAGTTGGGTGGATAGAAACTCAACGTGAATCTGGCCCGACGATGCGCATAATCCTTGGACAGGCGCCGAAGATCTGGTTGCATGAGCCGCGACGGTCAAGCTTTCCTGGTCCGTCAAGGGTGAGAATCCCTGATGCGCAGATAAGGCCAAGAATCGACTGAGTTCGGATCAGGTCCTATATGCATCACTTCGATGTCGAATAGCAGTGACGATGACGATACCTTGATCTTCGTCGATGAGGTACAGAACCCGATAAGAGCCTCGTCTCGCCGACCATACAAGGTCAATTGGTGGTCGGAGCGGCTTTCCTACCTTTCTTGGCTCATTGACCAGAACCTCAGTAAGGAAAACAAAGATAGCCGCCCCAATCTTGGGTGGCAATGATTCCGTGAGCATTCGAGCCGCCGGAGCAACAACCTCTAACCGATACCTTCTCTCGGTCAATCAGGTTGACGCAGTCTGTTCGATTGACGCATCATTTGCGCAAGCTCGTCAGCGTCTACGACATCACCAGCTTCAACGGCTCGTATCCCCTCGGCATGGGATCGTAGCAACTCGGCATCCGAGAGGACTGCGATTGTCTCACACAAGGCGTCGTAGTCATCCGCTCCAAGCAGCACTGCGACACGATGGCCCTTGCGAGTGATCTCAAAGCGTTCGTGCGTGTTTTCCGCCTCTGTGACGAGTTTCGAGAGTTGAGCACGAGCATCAGCTAATGGTAGCGTAGACATGTACGTAATTCTAGCGAACGACTATGTCGAACTATCGAAGCAGGGACTGGACCTATGATTTCTATGGTCGGCAAATCGTGAATCATCCCTAGCCGTACGGCACGTGGAGGATTTCTCGCGCCAGATTGACGTGATAGACTTACCAAGCTACACAATTGTATACTATAGGCATGAGTACCACGATTAGGGTCAGCAAAGAGACTAGAAATCGGTTCGCGCGTCTCGCCGCCTCTACTGGCCGCCCCATGACTGTTCTTCTTGACGAGGCGGCCGATGCCCTGGAACGACGAGTTTTCTTCTCGCAACTGACAAACAGATACTCGGAGCTTCGCGATGACCCCGAAGCATGGTCTGAGGTCCAGGAGGAGCGCACCATTGAAGGTATCGCGCTACACGATCAATCTAAATGAGCGCGCTTAGAGGCGAAGTCTGGCTGATCGACTTCGGAGATCCTATAGGAAGAGAACAGGCAGGGCGACGTCCTGCCGTTGTGATCTCAGCTGACGCACTTAATGAAAGTCGGGCAGGCGTGATCATCGTTGTTCCTACTACTACACGATACCGGGGCCTCCCTTCACATATCGAACTAGACCCCGCAAGTTCAGGTCTTAGCGAAATTAGCTATGCTAAATGCGAAGACGTCAAATCGATTTCAGAAGAACGCCAGATCGCACGTCTTGGCTTGATAGGTCAGGAGCCTCTATTCGAGATCGGCCGGGTGCTAAGGCTCCTGTTCGATATCTGACCCCAGGAGGCGGTAGTGCCTCTCCGGCAAGCGTGCAGTTGTGGTATCCGCTACCGTGAATTTGATGGTCCGCCCCAATATATTGTTGCGTGGGCGCTGACAGATGCTAGACGAATAGGTGAGGAGGATCAATAGACATAACACAACTTCTACAACCACAGCTATTGACAGCGATTATGCTTCTCCTAATTCTGGTAGCCGTCGTGCTCTTTGCGAATAGATCATCCGATGGTCCTGACTCAGGCGAATTAACAGACGAGGAGATCGCTATCATCGTGAACCAGAAAGGTACATGTGTAGATGTGGGCCAAGCATCTGATTCCCCTCGACCGAACACAAGCCGCAGTGGAGTTTTCTGTACCCGCAAGTATCGAGCTCGGAAGAAAGAGGGAATCCGTAACATCCATATTCAATAATTCCTCCCTATACATCGCAGATCCAAAGCACGCCCAAGTATCACTCTGTGGAGATCACCGACTCCACGTACCATCACAGTCAACTTCAGCGCCACTACTCCGAGAGCAATATAACTGCGTGTTTGCTCCGCCATCCACTGCGTCCTGCGGAAATACTAGGCGGTGGCTCCCTTTTGGCTCAACCTACTAACCGACACCGACTTGGAATTCCTCAATCGGTATCCGGCATAAAGTGAAAGAACCCGTTCAACTGGAATATGTTGTAGTATTGGATGGCCACCTTCTAACGCCTTTATGCAGGCGAAAGCACTTTCAATCTCATATGGAACCTCTTCTCGGATTACCCGACATCCGATGGCTCGGTGAATATCTCGATCCCAGAGCTCCTGGTAATGTCGAACCGTCGTTGGGCTTAGGGCTCACCAATAAATAAGTCAAGCAAATAGCTCTCCGCCTGATAGCCTTGAGGTATGGCAATCAATGCGGCAACTTTGGAAGCGGTAGGTCGGCGGATCGAGTCGTTGTGGCCCCAGTTGAACGAGCGACAGCGGCGGGCGTTATTGGGTGTCGAAGCTCGAGAGCTGGGTTGGGGTGGAGTTTCGGCGGTGGCCCGGGTGGCGGGGGTGGCTCGCTCGACGGTGACAACTGCGGTAGCGGAGTTGGAGCGCTCCGATGTTCTGGAGCCAGGGCGGTCGCGTCGTTCCGGGGGTGGTCGCAAGTCGACGACGGTTGCGGACCCCGGGCTGGCAGCAGCACTGGACGCGCTTGTAGACCCGGCGACTCGGGGTGATCCGATGTCACCACTGCGATGGACTGCCAAATCCACGCTCAGCCTTGCCGAGGCGCTGAGTGCATCGGGGCACCCGGTGTCGGATCAGACGGTGGCTGCTCTGTTGCGTGATGCTGGCTACAGCTTGCAGGCGAACGCCAAAGTGAGAGAGGGCCGTCAGCACCCTGACCGTGACGCCCAGTTCCGTCACATCCACGGATACGGGTAGGCGATTCCTAAGGGCGAAGGATCCCATGGTCAGTGTCGATGCGAAGAAGAAGGAGCTCGTCGGAGCCGAGCCGGGCTACAAGAACGGCGGGCGGGAGTGGGAACCCAAAGATGGTCCGGTGCGAGTGGGGACCCATGACTTCCCAGACCCGGCAGTTCCCTACGGGGTCTATGACGTAGGGGCGAACACTGGTTGGGTATCGGTTGGTTCCGATGGTGATACTGCTGCATTCGCGGTGGAGACTCTGCGCCGCTGGTGGTTCGGTGTTGGCAAGGTGCGCTATCCCAAGTCCAAGAGGCTGCTCGTCTGCGCGGATGCAGGAGGCTCCAACGGCTACCGGCTGAGGCTGAGGCTGCGGAAACGTGAACTCGCCCAACTTGCTACCGAGACCGGCCTGTCGATCACCGTGTGCCACTTCCCGCCGGGTACCTCCAAGTGGAACCGTATTGAGCACCGGCTGTTCGCCCATATCACGATGAACTGGCGGGGAAGGCCGCTAACGAGTCACGAGGTGGTGATCGAGCTGATTGGAGCGACAACTACACGAGCCGGCCTGACGGTGCATGCAGAGGCAGACACCAACAGCTACCCTCGCAAGATCAAGATCAGCGACGCTGAGATGGCGATGGTCACCCGCCAGATCAAACCCTACGCGTTCCACGGCGAATGGAACTACACCATCCGACCCGCCAAGCAGACTACAACCGTGTAACTAACTTGATGGAGTTATTTATTGGTGCGTCCTTACTCGCTGATGTTATCAGCGAAAGCGGCTACGCCAGGAGGTTCAAGAGATGAGACCAACCGTCAGGTTTAGGGTTCGCTACGCTGAATACAGGCCATAGTTCCAGCTGATAGGTCGGCAGTGGTAGTGGCTTCGAGGATTTCGGTGAGGCTGGCATCCTCGTTAGGATGCCAGCTGACCCAACGATCATTCGTTCGGGACTCTGGATCGCAGAAGAAGGCGTAGGCGCCAAGATCCCGAGCACGATACTCGCCAAGGAGCCATAGCGACGAGAGTCTTTCTTGGGTGCCTGGGATCAGTGGGAGTTGGGGAAGCTCATCAGCGATGTCGCGGCCGTGGGGCTCCTCGTCACTCAAGTAAAGATGGAGTGGCTGGAGCCCTGACATGGATGGTTCTGGTGGTCCCAAACAGAGCCAGGTGAGCTGATTCACCTTCTTCTGGTAGGTCGGCCAGCCGTCAAAGACCAGACTGAGGATTAAGTCGGGGGGTTCTTCGAGATAGAGCTTGAGAACACGACTCTGCACCCCTTCAGGCAAGTATCCGTTAGCCCCACCGGGACTTTGGTACACCCCATGCGATTGATGATCCTGGGGCTGTATCGGGATATCGCCCCAGTACGGGAATCCGAACTCATCCTGGGCCGCGACACCCGATGCCCGTAGAATCTCTCGACCTGCACGAAGATGGGCCACGGTAGTGTAGGAGATGAAGGCAAGACACCAAGTACTCGGGACATGACCAGTTGATCCTGGATCAACAAAAACATGCGTCGTATCCTCTGGGTTAAGGGGAACAGGGTTGTCGAGCATGAACGTTGAAAAGAAGCCGACATCATAGACAGCGAAGCTACGGGTAAATCCCCCAAAGAGCGCCAGTTTCAAAGTGCATGCGATGTCCTCGTAGTAGCCCTCGTTCCCCTGGTATAGCACCTCTGCGGTGTGAACTTTGCTGGACCGGAAAGTGCAGGGCTCCCTATGGCCAATAAAATGAGATGGTGGTGTTCCACTCCAGGGCATCAGAGAGCTCCATTCTATAGAGATGTATTGACCCAAGAGGGACAATCTGGATAGTAGTACTTGGTCGGATTCGTCGGATAGTCGGGCCCAACGGAGTACGCCGTAATTACGCCTACTGGACCTGTATTGCGCATCGAGTAGTTACCAACGTTGTCCTTCATCGAAGTTACGATACGCACCTGGAGATTCTCATCACCGTTAGCATCCCTAGCTATGAGACCCAGACCAACTTTGGTCGTCAGTCATATCCAGACAAGCAAGCCGTTTACTGCGATGTGGGCACACAAATCGGGACGCTCCGGTTGGAAATGGCAGTTTTCATCGCACATCCACTGAATCCAGGAATCACGTGTCTCCTCGGTTGCGATTACCTCGCAACACATTCATTCACCGGATCCACCTATTCTCGCAATGGCACCAGCGCCTCAATCCACTCGTGCGGTCCGTTGAAGGCAGGGATGGGTAGTTCGCGCCATGCGGGAACGCTGTACTCGCGTGGATCTCAATCTCATCGACATGAGCAAGTAGCCACGCTTCGCAATCGTTTAGGCATCGCCTATTGAACTGCACGACCTCGACGATCACGTTGATGGGTTTCTCATCCACCGTAGCGAAGCTATCGTGTCGCCGACCGATGTCATCACCCTTGCTCACGGGCGAGAAACCCTGGATTTGGCTAAAGATCTCAGCAACATCCCCGTGAAACCGTTGCCAACCGGGATTTATCCAAGTTACACGCGCACATCTCCTAATCTTGTCCAGGCGAGATCTCGACGCGGAACCCCAGGGTTCTCGTGAGATAATCCAGCACACGGCCGCGGTCACCCGGTAGCGAGTCGAGAATAGCGTGCATTTGGGCAACTTCTAGCGCACCAGCTCCACTCACCACTGTTCTCATGCAACTAAGCACTCCCTGACACAACAGCCATGATCGTGGTACCATTGGTGCGCCACTCGATCCTGATCAATTAGCGTTCCGCATTCGATACAGCTCAATTTCATTGTCTCCTTCTCTACTTTCCCTATTCATCGGGACCGCAAGAGATATATGCACCTGGTTTGCTGCCGCCCACTTTCAAAATCCACTTGTACATACTTGGGTAGAGCAACTGAACTGGAGCGCATATGGACGCGGAACAGGATCGGTAAAATCCATCAGGGTCCACTTTGGGGAAAGAAGCCGCCCATTGGCGGTTACTCTGCACACCTAGCACCCTATCGCGATGCAATGAACAGCTCATGTGCCGTACGCCCCTTGTGAGAGGGGGCGAGTCCTTGAACATTGCTACGGACCAGTCACCCACTCAGATATTCATTCACTAAACAGCGCTTTCCGTTATCAGAATTCGGATAGGGGTCAAAAGTCAATGACGGACCTACAATGATGTCCTAAATCGAAAAGGTTCAAAGATTCTGTGGCCTTCTTGCACAACTTGCGGAACGCATTTGCTAATCTAGGCTTCAGCGAGTGAGTAGGGGGCGGGCCATGGACATACGCAGAGTCGGGCGACGGATAACCTTTGGCCTTGTCATCCAGGCGATCGCAATCGTCGCGCTCATGATTGTCACTACTGGTCCAGCGTTTGCAGCCAAGCCAAGCCGTGGCGGTGGGTCAGGTTCGACCACTACCGGGTTCGACCTTTCTTACCCTCAGTGCGGAAGTAGCTTCCCGTCGACCACGGCATTCGGTATCGTCGGGGTAAACGGGGGCCTGGCGAACGACCTCAACCCGTGCCTCGGGCCGTCGTCGTCCTACTCCCAGAGCGAGCTGTATTGGGCAGTCGCGACCTCAATCGGTGGAACGGCTCAACCAAAGGCGTCGCTTTACGTGAACACTGCTGACCCCGGAAACGTTTACAACGGAACACCGATCACGGACTGGCCAACGACTGGAACGACGCCATACGGATCATGCACGACGACGACCGTCACAACAACTAACGGTACTTACTACGTTGGTGAGAATTCCCAAGCGTGCGCCTGGCAGTACGGCTATAACAAGGCAACCCAGGATGCCGCATGGCTCACCAGCGCTGCCAATGCGATCGACGGCCAAAATCCTCCGACTATCGTGCCAACCTCACCGGGAAGCTACCCGTGGTGGTTGGACGTAGAGACTGCGAACACGTGGCAGAGCGACACAACAGGACAGGCAATGAACGTTGCCGATCTGCAAGGCATGGTCGCTGCGCTGAAGGTCGTTGGTGTCGCGGCAGTAGGGGCCTACTCGACGTCGTCTCAGTGGAACGCTATTACTGGAGGTACGACTTCTGCTTCGGGGTCCCTGTGGCAAATTCCTAACTGGATTCCAGGAGCCCGAACCCTCCGCGGCGCGATATCGAACTGCAAACAGACGTCGTTTACCGGAGGCACTGTTTCCGTCACACAATGGGTTTCACGTCTAGACGGTGACTACTCCTGCTGAAGAGTTACTATACGTAAAATTTGGTGTCAGGGAGACATCTAAGATTTTCGTCCTCGGTTGTCACGATATGCCGATATCGGATCCTATTGCGACAGGCCGAGGACTCGTTGTGTATACCCGTGTAGAACACGAAAAGCGATTGGTGTTGGCTATTGGGCGTTGTGCGTCCGCTCTGTTTCATACTTTGTTCTGCATATCCAGCGCATGACGACGGTGACCCGCAGGTGTCGTAGCGACACCCCGTAATGGCGGTATGGTGCGTCCTGAAAACTGGATCATCCCAGCGGGTGAGAGTCCCGCATGGGTAAAGGCAGGAAAGCCCGGTAGCAGACCCTGGTTCGTCGAGAGGCGGTGGGCTGAGCAAGGTGTAAAAAGCCTCTTTGGGAGGAGCAAGCGTGTGGGTCGTAGGTCCACTTGGTCCGAGTCCTACAGCCTCCCCATATTTACAATGGTGGAGCAAAGCCGTTCGTATCACGGCGAAGGTGGCATTCGTGCACATTTCGGTCAATTGGGACACCGAGTTTGTAGCTTGAAGGTAGTGAGATTCCCGAAGCGATCAGCGAGACAGGCCGCCGTCTTGGAACAGTTGTGGGTCAGGACTGAAACTACTTCTTCGCCTGCTGGGAGTTCGGTAAGTTCCGACTCAGCCTTGCTCCCCGACTTAATGGCCTTCGTTCTAGCAGCTTGTCCTTTTGTGCCAGCGAAAGCTATATCGCCGCGGGCCAACGTTCATTCCGAGGCCGAAGGCTATCAGTGCTAGTGCAAATGCCGGCAGTCCTGTACTAAGAGTTCCCGTCAACACGCCACCAATTCCGGTAAAGACCAGGCCCACCGCTGTTGCAGTTGCTCATCCTAGTACTCCAGTCCGAGCAGATGCTAGCATGCAGACCGCACCAACTGCAATCTCCGCCAACGGAAAGACCACAGCCTACTGCTCCCATTAAGATCAAGGAACTCTCGTATGGCAGCACATCGCCGACACTATAAGAAACCCCGCCGCAAGAAAGTCCTCACACGCCTACGGTACTGGGCGGCAATCCCAAAATGGGAACTGACAGGTCGTGTGCCATGTTCGTGATTCTTTTTCACATCGAGTCGAAGCATGCAGAAAAGTACCGCCATTGCGGCAAATGAGACGGAGTATCTACGAACAATCGTAAACCATTTTTACAAATTCTTAGGAGTGCGCGATGAGCGCATGTATGACTATTTGGGAAACAGAAGAGTCGATCCCGAAAGACCGACTCTGACCCGGGTTTTTTAGTGGCCGGGATCGGTGTTTAACCAATGACCTTCGGGTTATGAGATCGGTATTGTTCGTCCACACGATGTTACTTGGTCCTCCACCGTCGTCCGGAATCTTCCTATATCGGGTATTTTGTGGCCTTGACCACGCCTGGCCTGCAAAGACCGGCTGACATCATTCGACTGCGTTTGTGGGATGAACCAGGTCTTCGAGAAGATCTTCTGAAACTTTCACGCGAGTCCACATTTCCACGAGAGTTTGGCGTCCAGATGGCTGAGGAGGCTTCGCCCGACGTTGGTCACAAGCCGAGCCTGCGTCTCATCGAGCAACTCCTGATTTGGGTGTGCCACGCTCGCCTGATTCCGCGCTGGCAGCATGGCATCGAGAATGCTGGCGCTGGCATTGAGTACTTTCCCGATGTCCTAAGCCCGAGGACCGAGGTCTGACAGTTTGGGATGATCGGACTGTACCTTTCTCAGGAGGGCGACCACTGTGTCCTCTCGTCTGTAAGACAATGCCCTCGCTATCGCAAATGGCCTGCAGGTAACCATGGAGAGCGGTATGCACTCGATCCACGGCACTCGTTGGACCCGAAGTTTGGATGAGGTTTCCGCATCAGTCAGCGCCCGCTCTACCACCTCGCTCGCAATCTTAGGCATGATGCCCGTGACGAGCTGCTCCGCGTCGAGTTGTTCAATGAGCCGAAGTAGGTCGGCGTGCATTGCTTGCCGGGTGGCTGGTGCGCCAAGTTCGCCTGGGGGAATCTCTCGATCACACCGCAAAGCACCTTGGCTTGGTCTCGGGGTGAAAGCGAAGCGAGCACAGAAATGAATACTTCCCGGGTCATCCCCTCATGTCCAGCAAGGCTGACATCAAGATCGCAGTAGTCGGTGTAGAAGTCAGCGTAGGTCCTGCATGAGAAGCGATCAGGCGATCCGAGGTAACCACTCGATAGGCCGATATAGCGGTTGACAACTCGACTAATCTCTGGATCGCTGAGTCCCTGGGTCACAGGTTCTCAAGCTCCAGACGCGGGGTCTCTACCGTCCACGTCGGAAGTCCGCATCCGAGAAAGTCACCGTCGCGAGTAAGAATGCCAGCATCCATGGTTATGGCTAGCGCGACAGGAGCCCAATCCTTTGGATCTTGTGGCACTCGCCGAAGTGCAAGTTCCTCCTTCTCCTCGTAGGCAGAAGAAGGAATGAACTCAATGGTGCGGCTGGTGAAGAGTTCATCAACGTCGCCTAACAGCAGATCGACTTGTGCTTGGCTCAAATGACCATGCTCCACAATCTTCTTGGCCCGTTTCGGTAGTTCGTGTTGTGTCTCTTCCCATTGGTCTTGAGCGGATGACGCTGCGTAACTCCGGATGGCGGGACAGATCGCGCCCTCGTTTGTGGAGCAGCTCTGCAGCGAGCACGCTCGTATCAACCACCACAATCATTCAGGCAACTGTCGCCGGAGGTCGAACAGCTGCGCCAGCTCCTCTTCGGACATACCCGTGTCTTCGAGGACCTTCTCTACCGTGACGCCCAATTTGGCAATAGCACGACGTACTTCGTCCTGATCACGTTCGAGCGGGATATAAAACCCAATCACCTGACCGTGCTTGTTCACGGCAACCGGATCGGAGCCCGAAAGGTAGGTGCTTGCATTGTTGCGAAATTCACGAACGCCGACGCTTTTGAGTTTGCCCATTATGTCTCCTTTGTGTACACAGGATAGCGCTTTATGGGCTGACCGTCGATGGCCCGATCTGATTCGATGTTCGATGTGCTGATGCCCAACTAAGTGGGATGGTACCGCATAACCGGACAGTTGGATATGGCTCCCATTTGATGGATGTCCTTGTCATAACGTGCCTCTTGAACTGCCATGTTAACTGAACGAACCATCGCAACGATGGCTTCTATGAACGACGATCGCCCAACATGGCCTGCCGGTCGGGACTGCCACAGCCGCCCGGCACGGGTTACTTCGAGATGCTCTGGATCGAACCAGGACGATGACACTGGATTCCCATGATGGCCTCTGACCATCCACATGAATGTCAAGAGAGCCGACAATACCAGAACGCCTCCTGCTAGTGTTGCCAAGTGTGCGGAAGCAGGAAGCCGAATTACTTCACAGAGGTAATCTTGGCCACTCAGGTCGATGGCGTCTACTAGCGCTTGTTACCAGCGCATCACTGCTCCTGGCGGCTTGCCATAAGAGTTCGTCCACCAACCAGGCTACTTCGACGACAATCAGCGGTATCGGTACTCCTCATCGAACGCTGGTGATCGGTGCTGCGCCTCTTCGACGATCCTTTCTGCTCTTTGCGATGGATTGCCAAGGCGGATCATCGGGTGCAAAGCTCTATCTGGACTACAGCAAGACTGGATCTCAGAACGAGTACGTTGAAACTTTTACCTGTCCGTCATCGAGAACTCGAAGCCCAGATCGTTTCTGGGTTAAGCGTTCCTCCCTCACCGACGATCGGGTGAACCTCTACCTGTCCAACCCGAAGGTTAGCTGGCGTCTCCGCATATCCGGTGTTGCTCATGCTCCAGATGCACCAAGGATTGCCCACGTACCACCTCCACCTCCCACGCACCTGTACATACCACCAACCCCCATTGGCCTCCCCAAGAGCGCACCTGCATGCTCAGCAGATAATCTCGTAGCGACCGTCCAGGACTCAGTCCCATCCCCACCTGATGGCGCCTCTCTCTTTGCACTGATCACGCTCCGAGCCACGAGCGCAATCACGTGCAGCCTTAAGGGCTATCCAACGGTAGTGTTGGACGGCACAGGTGGTAGCGCTGTCCGACTCACACCAACCACCAACAAAGGTGCGTTTTTCCTATTCACACCTCCGTTGTCAAAGAGTATCCAGTATCGCAAATCCATCGTGATTGTAAAGCGCGGGGTCCAAAACGCTGAGATACCAATTAGCTTGCCACTACTATGCGGTCCAGATATTACATCGTCTCCACTGACACCATATACCGGTGTAGCGATTACCCTTCCAGATAGCGGGGGCTCTATAACTGTACCAGGGAACGATTTCGTTGATCGAGCAATGCCCGTTAACTACCATTTCTCGAGCTGTGGACAGGGCAACGTCTACCCATTTGAACCGTCAGATCTATTTGAATACGCCACCAACCTCGGCCCCCCAGGTTCATAATTTCTGGAGCCCGATTCTTAGTATGACTGGGAGCGTCGCATGGCTGAAGGCGCTGCTGCCTTCATGCGTTTCAAGAAAGAGGGGCGCTATGAGTGACCCGGAGCTCGAAGCACTCGCCGCAGAACTTGCTGACTTCGCACCGCCTGAGGAGAATGGCGGACCACCGTCTCTTGAGGAGCGTGTAGTCGCGGGCTTCGAGGAGATCCAGCGTTTTACCGAGAAACCCGGCCGAGTTCCGCAACACTGTGACAATCGCGGCATGTCCTTGTCATAACATTCCCCATGAACTGGCATTTTAACTGAGCAAATCATCGCAACGATGGCTTCTATGAGCGACGATCGCCCAACACGGCCTGCCGGCTGGGACTGCCGTCACAACCGCTCCATGTGTCTGGCGGACAGCATGGTTACTTCGAGATGCTCGCGATCGAACCAGCACTATACCCGCCGATATGAAGTCAACAGAGCCTTTGAGACCCAGTGTGCTTTGTTCACAGGCCGATTCCCCATACCAAATCAACCCCCAGATTGGAAACCGCCGCATCCAGATCCCAAACTTTATCCGCGCCTCTCTTGGTCGTTCGAGTCTAAGGAGCACACTCAACCCCAACGCGACAGTGCTATCTATTCGACTCTCTCACCCTCAAGCTGGATCGGTGGCCTCAACAAAGCTCCCATAATCGATGCCGCCTCTTGGTTCTTGGCCCCAAGCACATGCGAATACACCTTCAGTGTGACAGAGGCATCCCGAAGGCCTAGTAGCCCGTAGCTACGCTACGGATATCCATACCAGCCGCGACCAACTGGGTAGCTGTGAAGTGATGCAAGCCGTGTAGATGCAACTCCCTCCACCCGAACTTATCCAACAGGCGCCGAAACAGCTTTGAGGGACTATCCGGATGCACTGGCAATGATCCATCAGGTTCTGAATAGAACAGATATGGGTTTGAGGTAAGACCCAGACCCAAACCCCGTGCAGCTCCTCCTTCTGCCCTTCGATGATGGCTTGACCAACGGAATCGAGAGCGACGAATCTTGCCTACTGGGTCTTGGTGGGTGCCTCTCTAGTCCCACCAGCTGGAGTATAGATCACCGACTTTGTCACCATGACTCCAGTATCCCCACAGTCATCCCAATGCAGACCACAGAGCTCCCCTCGTCTCATACCGGTCAGGGCCCCAAGCATAAAGAAGGCACCCCACTGGGGATGCACCGCCTTTGTCTCCTCGAGAATACTGATGAGTTGTTCAACCGTTGGTGCAATGACCCGCGCCACAGCCACCTTTAGAGGAGAGGCCAACAAAGCGGGGTTTAACTCGACCCACCCCCACTTCATAGCCTGGTTAAAGAACCGTCCGATCCCGATAGAGCCGATCTAAATGCGCTGCCGTCACCTCAGCCAATGGAAGCATGCCCAATGCGGGAACGATCTTAAGATCAATCCAGCCCATGTAGCCGCGAACGGTCGTGGGGGAGAGGTTCTGACTCACCAGGGTAATCGACTCTCTGATCGCAGATTCCACCAACACGCTTGAGTCTCGTGCACGTGAGTGCTGAGCCTCACTCAACAACTTCTCCAACTCGAAGTCAGCCTTGCGCTTTGACCCGTGAACAGTCACGCACTTCTGCCGACGCTTACCTGAGATCGGGTCCTTAGGAAGATCGACGACCAACTGCCAGACGTCCTTGTCACGCTTGTGGATCTAGTCCCTCAGCTAATGGATCTAAGGGTAATGCGGGCAGCCGTTCCGTGGTTCAGACATAACACCATTTCCCACCTGGTGCGCCCCCTGGGATTCGAACCCAGAACCTGCGGATTAAGAGGTGGTTACAAAGTGTCCGAGCTGGTAGTAAAAGTGTCCGAGTACGTCCCATTTTTGCAGCTCGTTGAAGTGTTGTGGCGATGGCAGTGGGACAGCCCCGGACTGGGTCGGACGTTCTCGGACACAATTGTTGGGTGAAAAGTTGGGTGAACTGCCCGACTGAGCTCCGCTATCTCAATGAGCGATTCAAACCCAAGAATACAAAGAGGCTTAGCACTGCTCAGAGCTCACGAGCGGAGATACAACAACGCCAGCTACGAAGCCGGAACACCTGATCATTCTTCAGGGTGAGCGCTCAGCGTGGAGGCTGTCCGAGTCAGGAGACCTCCCGTTCTGGCGACGACTTAAGAATACTTGAAGAACTCAGCCTTCGGAAGAAATGCGGTAAACGTTTGGGACAGTGGGTAGAAGAGGTCATAGTTGTGGATAAATTGCGGTTGCTAGTTGTCGCACTTCTGGATCGGCCCCGGAACGGTCACCGGTCCCAATGGCGTCGGTTTTGACCAGATCTCGACGCAGGAAATCAGGTCGGCAACTCGCGTCGTGGCCGATTGGGCGTGCCCAGCTGGGTTCAGCTTCACGCCATTCGAAGCGTACCAGATCTCGGCCTTTGCTGCTGGTGCCAAGGTAAAAGACTGGGCCCGCTGGGGGCTGTCCTTCGACATTGATCGAGGTGCCATTAGCCGGGGGAAGCGACGCTGACGACAACGCCGCGGACTGGGACGCAGTCACAACGATGCGCTCCAACTTAGCCTAGAAGCGCGTGCGTCCAAGCCTAGCTTACACCCCTGGACGGCCCCTTGAGCGTGGTCCACTTCGTTTGCGAGAAGACCACCCACAGTTTGTTTGCCTCGCTCCTATGCTGCTCTCGATCTTACGTAGTTCTCGCTCTCATCCATATATTTGACATTCTGTACACACAACCACAGAGAGCTAGGGCTCTATCAAAAGGAATGCCCGCAGAGCCAATCATTCCTTAATATGTGCACACAGCACTGTTGCGAGTTAGAGACATTCTGGGTGAACACACGGCTGAAGATTTACTGAAGGAGCAGCAGAATCCCATCAAACTCGAATATAGCACTGTCAATACCTTGTTCGGGCCAGGATAGTTCGATGACACAAGCCCCTGGTGGTGGTAGGGGCATAATCCACAGCCAAAGGGAATTGCGATCGAAAGGATGTCGGTCGAAGCGCACTACAGTTGGGTCACCAGGTCTATCTTCTCGTCGCAGATCGGTGACAAGTTCCTTGCGTTCATCGGCGAATCTGACCTCTAGCCGGAGGCCGTTGTAGGGGTCAGACGACTGATTTTTCTCCCAGTAAGGCTTCTGATTTCGGTCAGACAACAACGTCGTACTGGTCCCGATATTCTTGGCAGTCCTTTTGAGGTTCACCTCAAAACCATCGCGACAGGGGATCACCCGTTCGCAGGTCAGCACGATGTTTTCATTGTCCGCGAGAACGACCGATTGAGGAAGCGCCGAAGGGGGGAGCTTGTGTTGCGGGACAACGATCTCTTCTGTCCAGCCCGTCATAACCTCGAGCGAAGGGACAGAAAGAAAAGTCTCTTGGAGAAGATTAAAAAACAAGTTCCGATCCTGAGCAACCACCCTGGTGCAGAGGAAAACCCCTGGCCGGAGGTGGTCCCACCACTCTATTTCACTATCTAGTATTGTGATTGACGCTTGCAATTCGAGGTCAGATGTCGGCTGCCGCGCATCGACAAGTCTTTCGACAAGCGACTTGACCTGTGCGTTGACCTCATGAGCGTACCTACGTCCAAATGCAATGCGTTCCGCTGTCCGAGTTCTGTTCCACTCCAATGCTCTGTCTCGGGCTTGTTGCAATACTTCGAGAACGGCTGGAGACGAGGCGAGATCGCGCAACAGGGGTACTTCGGCAACAACCTGATCAAATGGTGTCACACGCCTCAGTAGCCGAGCCTCCACCGATAGTAAATCTGTGGCGTCAGCGTGACTCTTTGGTTGCAGTGGGATCGCAAGCTTCCAGAGCCTATGCCAAGTGCCCGTAACTAATTTGACATCAGTCGCACTCAGTCGCACGTGAACCGGATCGCCAATTGAAACGAGTAGCGGGGGAACGTGTGGTAATGCAGCATCATCTAGCTGGAGAGCATCACGAAGATAGAGGAGTACGTTCAGGAGGTCAGCCTGAAAGTCCCACTGTATAGACCAGTGACTACCATCAAAGATGTTCCGCATGAGAGCCTCCTCTCCCAGATCCCGATCGCTGCACTACCACACGTTGTGCCGAGACTGTGGTCACTGTACTGACCCACAGTCTCGACTCATTCAGGGCCGTAACGTCACCGTAAGTGGTAAAAGCCTAGATGTTGGACAGTCCACTGGGCCTTGTCCACCTCGCATGGGAATCGGTCCCCCTAATGTTATCCCTCGCATCCTTCTGCTGCTCCGATTCTGTGGGGCGGTTAAGGGACATCGGTACGGGAAGTCGGACTCTCCGAGTAGCAAATGGCGTTCGTCCCGTACGCGTAACTTCCGCTGGAAACTCCACCAATGTAGAAACCAGCACCTTTAAGCGCCTGGTAATACGGATTCTCCCAATCATAACCAGGACTACTCTCGCTCCACTGATTGCCCCACGATCTATTGTAGGTTACATTAGATCCAGAGGCATCCCAGTAGTTGAACAGTACCGTTCCAATCACGCTTGGCTCGACATCGTATCCGGTGTTAACAACCACTCCGGAGTCGTTACTGTTGGGAGCGATATAAATGTAGCTACTTCCACAGCTGCCGGTCACCGTATCAGCGGGCTGAATGGAAACATGTCGCGAGAGTTGCTGTCGTGCGGCATCCGCAATCGGCGCAGGCGCATTCAGGCGAACTCCATTTGCAAGAGTGAGCACCGACATTCCATTTGCTCCAACCGGGGATACAGACGTAACAGTACTCGCAACCATAGGCTCAACATTGGCGACAACCTTGGACTCATTGACTTGGCCAACACTAGCACCCGAAACGGGAGCCGCCCCGCTAGCATAAGCATTAGGCACTGCCACGAGGGATGCCAGCAGGCTAGCGACAGCTAGCGCAGCTCCCCCTCGAACCATGTTCCTTACCTTCATCATTACCCCCTTATGGTAGTTATCACTACCAGAGTTATCGTCTGGTACATCGGGGAACCTTACACATCGTGGCGACGTTTTCACAGCATTATGACAAATTAGCGAAATATACCTACTACCAGCATGTTTGCCATCTGACAGCTGAAAGCTCCAGGATCGGTGTCCAACATTCGTAGGGGGGACTGTCAGCCGAGGTAGGGCCAGTTGCGACATGGGTTGCACCAACAGAGGAACATGGGCCTTTGGGTGATATTGCTATTGAATATGGGCAGCTCAGCCGGATTAAAGACGGTCCTTGGTCTTTACTCTCTCACGTTGTTGAATCATGAACCTACGATTCTGGTGACCAACGACTTGAGCGCTTCCCAACGGTGATTGCAGTCTCTGTCATCCGTTTGGGGGACAAGCATATTGACAGTTGCTGTTAGCTTGGATGGCTTTTAACTTGATCACCATCAAGGTCCTCCAACCACTTAGTAGCTGGTGATCGTGCCATGATGGCAATGAGCAAGACGCAGAGGCCAGAGCCACGCTCTTATGCTCCCTCCAGCCAAGGAAACGCTAAGTGAGTTGCCGACCTGCGGAAACGCTTGAAGTAGTAGAGAAAGTTGTAACACTCCATGTGAACAGGACGTTTGACAGTCGGGCATGGTGCTGTACAAACACTACACCAACGGTTGAGCATGAAAACACAGATAGGCCGAAAGAGACAACCATCAATCGCCCTGGGAATCCCTGGCGGCATTGATCATGCGTTGCTTGCGGGTCATCCGGGTGGCGGCGATGGCCAAAGGGCTCGCCGCAACCTGCGTCTTAACCGGCTAATCGTGAGGCACCTCAAAATTTGGGCAGAGCGCCTCGACTAGCAGGTTAAGAGCCGTTAACCGGGTTCGAAGCGCAGCGGAGAACTTTCCAACGTATTCATTAGCCGGTTAACTTGTTGACAACGCGGACGCTGAGTTGATCAGGCAGTTGAGCCCTCGACATGGGCTGTGCAGTGGAGTTGGTTGAGCATTGCTCGGCGATTGCGATAGATAACGGGTCAGAGGAATCGGGTAGGGCCACACCGCCTACCGGTCGATTGCAGGACGAAGGGACTGTTCTCGTTGCGTTCGATCAGGTTTCGCAGTGAAGTGTGGATTCATCGACAACTAGCTTGCCCGCTGTGATCTAATGGCAACCGATGGAGCGCGAGTGGTGAACCGAGAGGATCAATTACCCTCCAGCGAGGATGGGCGGCGATCATGTTGGGGGTAAGGCGTTCGACCGCTTATAAGACAATCGCGGAAGGTACCTTTCCAGCTCCAAGCATCAGAGCTGGTGGTCGGTGGCGAGTCTCTCAAGAGGCGCTTCGTTAGCTCCTGGACAGAGAGAGATCGGTGGCCAACGGGCACTATGTCGCTACCTCGAACATACAGGGTGCCACCAGCATCGAAACCGGAACCGGTTCCTCGATACGAGAGTCAGCTCAGTTGGGATCCATAATCTGTCCGACGTGTGGTTCTTTGAGATCGACATTGGCCCCAATTCCCTTACCGAGCAGTCGACCAATATGCTCAGCCGCTCGCCTATCCTCATCTGGCACCGAGTCGGTGTAGTGACGAGCCATGACCGCATTCGTCCACCGGAGTCGCGACTGCTTCTGCTTCTCTGATATCACGGCATCGAGCGCTGTTGCTTGAAAGTGACGCAGAGAATGCAGGTGGATATCGCCGGCTATCTGTGAACGCGCCCGTGCCTTCATAAAACCATGCGAGATCGAGTCGGGATGAGGCGGTGTAGAGCCACCTGGCGCAAAGGAAAAGGCGAAGGCGTTGGCATCGAGTGTCAAATCCGCATCCTGAGCTAAGTTCTCTTGAATCTCGCGCAGTCTGAGAAGTTCATCTAAGGTTCCCTCATCGATTGCAACACTTCGTATGCTGGCCCTCGTCTTTGGCGACTTCACAGTCGCGCTCCCCTTATTAGATACAATCGACTCATCAATGCGAATGGTGCCGAGTGTGAGATCACAATCGTTCCAACGGATAGCACAGGCCTCGCCCCTACGCATGCCGGTGGCAACGATGATGCGAAGAATACAACTGATGCGTGGATCCAGGCTTTGGGCCCCAACAAGCAACCTCTGCACCTCATCAAGTGAAGGAGCCCTCACTGGCGTGTGAGACTCAATCGACCAACTTGGCAGCTCTGAGTCTGCAATCGGGTTGGGCAAAGCTCCACCGCTCCACTTTCGAGCCAATCGGCACGCTCTTCCGAGTACCGCCCGGACTTGGCGTACACTTGCCTCAGCGAGTCCATCGTCCTTCAGGCTTCGTAGGTACTTCTCGACGTCATAGGATGACAACGAGGCGATGCGCCTTCGACCAATCGAGTCCTTGATCTGGACCTTCCATAAACTCTCGTACCTACGTGTCGTGGATGGGGAGAGATCTGCCCAGCCATTGTCGCGCCAAGCAATGATTGCGTCGTTGATGGTGGTCGTCGAGTTCCACTTTAATTCGGTCTCAACGATTGGTGCTGGCTTTGCCTCCTGCTCAGACACCAGCCGGGCAAGCTCCCGTTCGGCCTGGCGCTTCGTACCGCGGAAGCGAACGTAGCGATGCTTGACCTTTCCCAGGCTGTCTCGACCCACGAACACACGCAGTTCCAAGGTGCCCGGTTGGGCCACCAGCCGCATGCTTCCTGCCATCGATTCCTCCAACTTCAAACCCCTTGTTGGGTTTGCTGTTGGGTTTCAGCCTAGTGTGAAAGTGTACATACGCTCTGAACTGGTGCGCCCCCTGGGATTCGAACCCAGAACCTGCGGATTAAGAGTCCGTTGCTCTGCCATTGAGCTAGAGGCGCTCGGTCTGAAAGATCATACCATGTGACGGCCTGATCGACGTTCTGGGGTGACCGAGGGGGCTCGAACCCCTGACCTCCAGAGCCACAATCTGGCGCTCTACCAACTGAGCTACGATCACCATCGCGGTTACTTAGCTTACATCCTGTGGTGGGTAGCCCGGCAGCTTGTTACTCAAGCGCTGCGTGCCCAATGGCCGCTGACTGTGGCCAAAGATCGATGGTCCCCGTCAATATGTAAAGACCAGTTGGTTCGTAGGTAAGAAGATAGGTGTAGGTGTGGTGGTGCAATTGTAAAGAACCAAAGATTGCGTCGGCCAAAACAGCGTCGGCATGACCTTGGGCATTCACGGCTGGTGTCTGTGAGTGGAGCGTGAGTTTTGATGCCACAACAGCAAGAGAACCGCCGGGCTGTGGCACTCCACGGGCTTGAAAGAGGAGCTGCTGAGCTCTGCTAGCTCCGAAGCGTCCATGTATTGTAAGGGTCACGAGTTGGTGAAAGTTTGGTTTGCTAACCCGAAGAAAACCGTGGAAGTTAAGCCGTAGCACCTTGTCAGAGAGGCCTAGCCCCGAGGTGAGAAGCCCTTCCTTTAGGTTGCGGATTTTGAGGATGCCGGGAGCTCCGCTGCTTGCTGTAGCCAATGTGGGCTGCTGATTAGGGCCGAGGTCGATCTGGAGTGTGTTCGAATGACCGATGAAGGCGGCGACTAGTCCAACAATGAGCGAGGCCGCAACTACCGTTATCGACGCACGGAGGAAAACCCTTGACTTGATCGTGCCGATACGGTCGACAATCGCAAACAGTAGTCCAAAGGTCATGAGGGCACCGACACCTAGGGCGACGACGGAGACGAAAGGATAGATCCTTGCCGCTAGCACGACGTCGATGAATCCCCATATAATCCAGCTCGCTAACAAAAGTGTTGTGTAAGGGCCGTGCATATGATCGTGCAGTAATCCGAGCGAAAAGCGCAGCGTTACCGCCATGCAGACCAAGAGAGCCGATCCCACGAGCAGTATCCAGATCGTGGTTCCAAAGTGCTGGATGGGGTTAGTTAGGATTTGGATCGGGGTGAGGAGGAGTAGGAATGAACCCAGCCAAAGCATCGCAGACACCATGAATGCCCTCAGGCGACCCTTGAAAGGATCGTTGGGCGAACTCCCGGCGACCAAGACTAACTCAATCAAAACCAACCCGATTACGAATCCGATGATGTCAAGCCGGAACGTTCCCTGGTCCACACGTCTACTCTATGGGTCGCATCCTGAGTGGTGGTCTCTTGGTTAACACCAGCGCTCAACATCGAGAGCCGTTGGTGTTGATGACTGGGCTAATCCTGTCTGTCTGCTGATGGCGGGGTTGACACAGCAGGTTGGTTTGCGTCTAAGCACCGATGCTAGTGCTGCATTCGCGCAGATAGATGTCTGTCTGTTTGTTTGTTGGGTACCCCGGGTTACCGGCTAGGTCACTGTGCGAATCGGAGGATTTACCAGCTGGTGCAGTCACATGGCGTATCGCAATAGCCCTATTAGGTGGGCCGAACTAGAAATTTTGGCAAATTTCCAAATTTCCCCCCCAAAACCGTCACCCCCTCCCCCTAGAGCACACTAGATTTATCTATCCCATGTGGTTGTCATCTCTACCAAGAGAGAAGCAATCACCTCTGGCAACGAGGAACTGGTAGCTAAAAGCTGGTAATACAGCCAAAGAGCCAGTACCTCGCAAACGACACACCACAGTCGATGATTCCTTCTGGAATCAGAAGGCTGCGCTCGTTCGAAGAAGGTGACTCTTAAGGAGTCACCAACCAAGGGCAAGCTGGTGTGGCACATTGAAAACTGAAGAGGGAAGACATGCCAGTGCGGGTATGAGAGGAAACCCTAGGTCGACCTCGATCGTTGCTGAGCAATCAGCAAGGACTCGAGAGTGACGATCTAGTACCTCGTCAACCTAACACTTTGAGATACAACAATCCAGCTCGGATTAACTCGTCTCTTGTCCATACGGTATCTAGACCAGAGCCATAACCGCGAAAGCAGTAAGGCTCCTAGAGTATCGCCAACCAAGAGACATTCGTTTATGACGGAGAGTTTGATCCTGGCTCAGGACGAACGCTGGCGGCGTGCTTAACACATGCAAGTCGAACGGGGTATCAGGGTAGTAATACCCGAAGTACCTAGTGGCGAACGGGTGCGTAACACGTGAGCAACCTACCCCAGAGCTTGGAATAACACCGGGAAACCGGTGCTAATACCGAATACTCTCATTCGGCCGCATGACTGAATGAGGAAAGATTTATCACTCTGGGACGGGCTCGCGGCCTATCAGCTTGTTGGTGAGGTAACGGCTCACCAAGGCTACGACGGGTAGCTGGTCTGAGAGGACGATCAGCCACACTGGGACTGAGACACGGCCCAGACTCCTACGGGAGGCAGCAGTGGGGAATATTGCGCAATGGGCGAAAGCCTGACGCAGCAACGCCGCGTGGAGGATGAAGGCTTTCGGGTTGTAAACTCCTTTCAGCAGGGACGAAACTGACGGTACCTGCAGAAGAAGCCCCGGCTAACTACGTGCCAGCAGCCGCGGTGAGACGTAGGGGGCAAGCGTTGTCCGGATTTATTGGGCGTAAAGAGCTCGTAGGCGGCTTGGCAAGTCGGATGTGAAATCTCCAGGCTTAACCTGGAGTCGCCATCCGATACTGCTATGGCTAGAGTCCGGTAGAGGATCGTGGAATTCCTGGTGTAGCGGTGAAATGCGCAGATATCAGGAGGAACACCAACGGCGAAGGCAGCGATCTGGGCCGGTACTGACGCTGAGGAGCGAAAGCGTGGGGAGCGAACAGGATTAGATACCCTGGTAGTCCACGCCCTAAACGTTGGGCACTAGGTGTGGGGCCTATTTCGACGGGTTCCGTGCCGTAGCTAACGCATTAAGTGCCCCGCCTGGGGAGTACGGTCGCAAGGCTAAAACTCAAAGGAATTGACGGGGGCCCGCACAAGCGGCGGAGCATGCGGCTTAATTCGATGCAACGCGAAAAACCTCACCTGGGTTTGACATGTAGGGAAAAGCTGCAGAGATGCAGTGTCCTTTTAGGGCCCTTCACAGGTGGTGCATGGCTGTCGTCAGCTCGTGTCGTGAGATGTTGGGTTAAGTCCCGCAACGAGCGCAACCCTTGCCCTATGTTGCCAGCGGATAATGCCGGGGACTCGTAGGGGACTGCCGGAGTTAATTCGGAGGAAGGTGGGGACGACGTCAAGTCATCATGCCCCTTACATCCAGGGCTGCACGCATGCTACAATGGCCGGTACAAAGGGTCGCCAACCCGCGAGGGGGAGCCAATCCCATAAAGCCGGTCTCAGTTCGGATCGCAGTCTGCAACTCGACTGCGTGAAGTCGGAGTCGCTAGTAATCCCGAATCAGCACGTCGGGGTGAATACGTTCCCGGGCCTTGTACACACCGCCCGTCACACCACGAAAGTCGGCAACACCCGAAGCCGGTGGCCCAACCAGTAATGGAGGGAGCCGTCGAAGGTGGGGTCGGTGATTGGGGTGAAGTCGTAACAAGGTAGCCGTACCGGAAGGTGCGGCTGGATCACCTCCTTTCTAAGGAGCACACGCCAACCCATCTAACACAGCTACACACTTAGCGCTACGCAAGTAGAACTAGTTAAGTAGTTGTCGCAGATGGTGAGGCTGTCTCAAAGAAAGTGTCGAAGCCTGGCATCCCTCTTCAGCTACAATGCGTTTGTTATGCATCTTGAGAATGAAAGAGCGAGCACGAGTAATCAACATAAGTACTCCAAGTTATTAAGAGCCAACGGTGGATGCCTTGGCGCCTGAAGCCGATGAAGGACGTAGGCGACTGCGATAAGCCATGGGGAGCTGTCTACCAAGCTTCGATCCATGGATCTCCGAATGGGGAAACCCGACATCAGTTAATGCGATGTCACCCCTGCCTGAATATATAGGGCAGGAGGAGGGAACAAGGGGAATTGAAACATCTCAGTACCCTTTAGGAAAGGAAAACAACAGTGACTCCCCAAGTAGCGGCGAGCGAAAAGGGAAGAGCCTAAACCGAACCGGTGTGATTAGCCTGGCGGCGTTGCCGGTTCGGGGTAGTGGGAGTGATCATCTAGGTTCGCCAGAGCCTAGGAGGAGTTACAAAGTTGGCTGGTTAGTCAAAGCAGTCTGGAAAGCTGCGCCACAGAGGGTAATGGCCCCGTAGACGAAAACCTCCAACCTCCTTCGATCACCACCCAAGTAGCGCGGGATCTGGGAAAGC